>JAGQRC010000119.1 GCA_020425835.1 Planctomycetota bacterium
AATCTCGAGCAGGTGCTTCGCAATCTCTACTTCCTCGCCGGTCGATCGGCAGAGTGGAACGAGCCGAACGGCGCCGTCGACCCCGACGAGGGCGTCGAGCTCCTCCGGGCCAACACCGAGGCGCTCCTCGGTCCGTCGGACCCCGGACGAGCCTCCAGGATCATGGTGACGCTTCCGAGCGAAGCGGCGGACGACCTGGAGCTGGTGCGCTCACTGTTCCGAGCCGGGATGAACGCAGCTCGGATCAACTGCGCGCACGATGGTCCCGACGCCTGGAGTCGGATGATCGACCACCTCCGAATCGCGGCCACCGAGACGGGCCGGTCGTGCAAGATCCAGATGGACCTCGCGGGGCCCAAGCTGCGGTCCGGGCCGCTCGCCGATCGGCCTCTCCGTCTCCATGTCGGGGACACACTCCTCCTCCATCGCGCGATCGTTCCGGGTCGACCCGCGAAGAAACACAAGGACGGCAGGACCGAGCGGCCGGCGGAGATCTCCTGCACCCTGCCGGAGATCTTCGACGATCTCCGCGCCGGTGATCTCGTTCGATTCAACGACGGGAAGATCGAGGGGGTCGTGACGGTCATCGACACCGAGACCGCGACGATCGAGATCCGGCGCGCCAAGCCGGGCGGGAGCCGCCTCCGTGCGGACAAGAGCATCAACTTCCCCGAGACGCCCCTCTCTCTGAGCGGACTGACGGACAAGGACCTCCGGGATCTCGACTTCGTCGCTCGCCACGCGGACATCGTCGCGCTCTCGTTCGTCAATCGGCCGGATGACGTCCGCGCGCTACAGCAAGAGCTCGCGAAGCGCCACGCCTCCGACTGTGGTGTTCTGCTGAAGATCGAGACCCAGCGCGGCTTCGACCACCTGCCGCGCATCGTCCTCGCCGGAATGAAGAGCCACCCGCTCGGCGTCATGATCGCGCGCGGCGACCTCGCGGTGGAGTGTGGTTGGGAGCGCATGGCGGAGATCCAGGAGGAGATCCTCTGGATCTGCGAGGCGGCTCACGTGCCGGTGGTCTGGGCGACCCAAGTGCTCGAGGGACTCGCCAAGAACGGCGTCGCCTCACGCGCCGAGATCACCGACGCGGCGATGGCGGAGCGCGCCGAGTGCGTCATGCTCAACAAGGGTCCGTACGTCACCGCGGCGATCACCACTCTCGACGACATTCTGCGACGCATGCAGGACCATACCCAGAAGAAGAGCGCCCGCATGCGACGACTCCACGTCTCAGCGATCTTCGACGACGACCTGCGGAAGAGCCCCACGTCGAAGCCGAGCTGAGTCGCGCGTCCGAGCGGGTGTTGGTGGGTGATGGGCGAGCGGGGCCGTTGGGGTGGAGCGGGGCGCGGCTCGTTCTCCGTGGGTCGACCGAGAGACGTCACCCACTCGCCGCCGGTCTTCGAAGGGCGGGTGTGTGGGGCTGAGTCGAGTCGGGCAGCTGGTCTGGCGGAGATGTCCGGGCCTTGATGCGGATTGAACTTTCCGACTGGCTCCGATGGTTGTTGTGGGGTGCGGTTCTCTGGGCAGCGGGTTTCCTGTCGGGGTGTTGGAGCGATGTGGTGATGAGGAGGCGGAGCCGCTCCGCCCCGAGCGGCTCCGCTCTCGCGTCGCCGTCTCGCTGCCGCTCATCCGCCCCACCGCACCGCCCTCGCCGTCACCTCGTTGCTCTCGTTCCTCGTGGGCTCACGCGGTGGATCGAGGTTCATCGTCGGGCGAGGATTCCCAAGCCCTTGCCCTCTCGCCACAATCGCGACCTTCAGGAGGCTCTCGGTTCATGGCGAGTTCTACGCTGATCCACCATGTCGTTCTCGGTGTCCTGCTGCTGATGGGGTTGGTGGTCGTCGCGCGTCGCGGCACACCGCGGGTCGTCCTGGGGGTCGCGCTCTTCGGGTCGGTCGCCGTCGTCGCTTCGGCCACCGTTCTCGGTGAGGATGGCTTCGGACGACTGCGCCTCCTCGCCCACGGCGTGTTCGTCCAAGGCTCGATCTACAGCCTGGTCGGCGCCGGCCTCGTGTGGCGAAGGTCGAAGGCGCTCGCGGTGGTCGGGATCATCGTGGGACTCTCGATCATCGCCGTTGCGATCGACGCCTTCGTGATCGAACCGCGCTGGCTGGAGGTCACCGAGTACCGCGTCGAAACCGACGCGCTGGACGCACCGCTTCGCATCGTGGTGCTCTCCGACATCCAGACCGATCGCATCGGTGAGTACGAAGAGACAGTGCTTCGCGCTGCGCTCGCTGCCGAGCCCGACCTGATCCTGTTACCGGGCGACTTCGTGCAGATGGTGGACCCTGATTCGTACGAGGGACTGTCGACGCAGATGCGAGAGCTGTTCCGGCGCGTCGGACTCCGGGCCCCGCTCGGCGTCTTCGCCGTGGAGGGCAACGTCGATCATCCCGGTTGGACCATGATCTTCGACGGGCTCGGCGTGACCTGTTTCGAGCGCTCCGGTGAGGTGGAGCTCGACCGCCTTCGCATCACGGGGCTCAGTCTTTCGGAGTCGCACGCGCTGCATCGATCGATCCGCTCGGAGGACGACGATCGCTTCCACATCGTCGTCGGCCACTATCCCGATTTCGCGCTCGGGGATGTCGAGGCGGACCTGCTGGTCGCCGGACACACCCACGGCGGCCAGGTGCAGTTCCCGGGTTTCGGGCCACCGATCACCCTGTCCCGCGTTCCCCGGAGCTGGGCGGCGGGCGGCTGCTTCGAGGTGCCGGGCAAGGGAACACTCGTCGTATCGCGTGGGATCGGCGTCGAGCGCGGAAACGCCCCTCGACTGCGCTTCCTCTGCCGGCCGGAACTCGTGGTGATCGACGTCGTCCCGCGACAGCCGTGATCAGCGACGCGTCAGCTCGAACCGAATCCGCAGGGTCGTCGTGCTCGCGACCGGCGCGCCGTCCAGCGTCGCCGGTCGGTAGCGCATCTCGAGGGCGGCTTCGCGAGCGGCGTCGTCGAGGTCGGCGCAGCAACTCGGCTCGACGACCGTCGCGGCGGTGACTCGTCCTCGAGCGTCGATCTCGATCCGTAACACCACTGTCCCCTCGTGACCTCGCCGCACACACGACTTCGGGTAGCTCGGGTCGATCGGAGACTCGAGCACCGCCTCCGCTTCGACACCGACCGTCTTCGACAACTCGTGCTCGGGCAGGACCGCCGAGGGCGGTGGGGTCGGTGGCGGGAGCGAAGAGATCGCGTCGATCGCGGTCCGCTCCGCTTCTTCGACGGGGATCGCCGACGCATCGGCGGCCCGAGGCGCACGTGCGGTCATGACGGAGGCGCCCCGACCGCCGACCCCCACGAATCGAGGCGCGGGGTCCGCGACCGCCGCCTCGGGGGACTCGAGCGCGCTCTCGCTTCGCGCCGCTCGATGGGTCTCGACCCGACGACGCGAGCGTTGCGACACCTCCCAGCGAATCGACACCCGAGTCTCCGGCTTCGAGGCGCGATCGGGGCGATTCACGATCGGCGCGATCGTGACGAGCAGCACCGCGCCGATCCCGATGTGGATCGCCGCGGAGACGATCAGCGCTCGACGCGAGCAGAGCGGATGAGTGACGCGCTCTCGCGGGTCGTTCCATCGTTGGAGGATCGCCGACGGCAACGTTCAGTTCCCTTCCGGGATGTAGATCACCTCGCCGGACCGGAGCCGGTACGCCGTGCCCAGACGGGTTCCCTCGCCACCGCGGGTGGAGCGGCTCTCGCGGTACCGGTCGATGCGGGTGCGGTCGGCATCGACCGCTTCCCCGGACGCCGGATCGGTAACCTTCATCGGAGCCCGCTCGACGATCTCGATGCGTTGGAGACTCGCCAGCAGCGCCACCATGAAGGCGAGGGCGAAGACCAGACCGAGATCGAAGAAGTTCGCGAGACCTTCCAGCGGATCCTCGGTCCGACGCCGCAGCCGACGGATCGATCGACGTCTCATGGGTCGATCCTCTCCAGCAAGAACTCCGCGTCGGCGAGATCCTGCACGTACCACTGTCGACGAACGGTGTGCATCACGAAGGAGAGCGCTCCGATCACGAGACCGATGACCGTGGTGGTGAACGCGACGACGAGCCGACTCGAGAGCGCCGCGAGATCGCCGTCGCTCAACGCCATCAAGGCGGGGCCCAGGGGGATCAACGTCCCCGCCAGCCCGAGGAGTGGCCCGAGACGCAGACCGATCAGCATCCGATCGAGCGCGCGCTCGCTCTCGAGCTCGAGGTCGTCGAGCGTCTTCGCCCGATGCGCCCCCGGATGCGACAGCGCTCGCGCGGGGATCCCGGACGGCGGCGTCAGCTCGGCGACCATGAAGCGAAGATCGGGATCGATCACAGCGCGACGAACCTGATCGCGCCACGAGCGGCGATGACGTCGACGCGCCCACCCTTCCCGGGCGAACCCGCCGATGCCGACGACGACCCAGATGAGGAGCAGGGTGAGGGCGCCGATGACCGGGTAGAGGAGCGCGTTCGAGAGTTGGAGCAGGATCGTGGGGAGGTCCATCATCGCGACGACCCTCCGATTCCCCCCGACCGTCGGGTCCACCCGATGAAGAAGCAGACCACCATCCCGCCGATCAGGACCGCGAGATCTCTCACCCGATCTGCTTCGGCGGCCCGGGCTTCGGTGGCGGGTCGTGCCCCGTCGAGGACGACGCCGTGGACCTTCTCGGCGTCCACGGTCTCGTCGCTCGCCGACTCCGGTGTGTGCGCCATCGACCTCGACTCTCGGCTGTCGCGCAATTGGCCCTCGATGGAGTCCACGAGCGCCTGGTTGCCCCCGGAGACGAGTCCCTCGCTGGCGCCGTGCTCATCGACCGAGCGCAAGTACTCCTCACAGAGACGGGTCCGTCGCGCCTCGTCGCACGCCCAGAGCTGCTTGCGCGATGCTTCGATCATCGTCGCGAGGATCTCTTGTCGAGCGTGAGGATTGACGCGATCGAACCATGCGTCGAGATCGAGGTCGTACTGATCCTCGACGTAGGTCTCGTAGATCTCGTCCCAGATCGTGTCGGAGATGCTGTCGGTGCGCGTGACGTCCCAGCCGAAGGAGTTCTTGACCAACTCCGCGATCATCCCGGCGCCGGCGTAGTCGTGCTCCTTCATCCCCTCGATCCACCCGCGGTGCAGCAGCTCGGTTCGCAGCGAAGTGTCGAGCACCTCCTCGAACGTGCGCAGCCGCGCCCGGGACGGATCGCGCACATCGGCGATCCGGGCCTTCGGACGCACACCGGTCAGCTTCTCGACGGCGAGGCTCAGCCCGCCGAGGTACTCGTAGGCGTGGTGGTTCGAGAGTTGGCTGGTCATGTTCGAGGCCCAGACCCTCAGGAGCGTGTCCGTGCCCTGGATCGCCTCACGGTACAACCCGTCGATCTGGACACCCCAGAACTCGCCGGAGTAGGCGAAGCTCATGTTGTCGGCGTAGACGTCGGCGATCTCATCGTCCGATGTCCACACGCCGCTTCGCGGGACGAGGTGGAGAATGTTGGTCCCCATGACGTTGCCCGGCTTGGTGCCGAAGATCCGGGTGGTCGCGAGGCGATCGGCTCGATCCTCGCCGAAACCGAGATCGCGCAGGCGTCGCCCGAGCCGCTCGCTCCCCTGTCGCACCCGGTTGTCCGCCTCGTCGAGGCCGGACACGAGTTGGATCGCTCGATCGAGTAGGCGGACTCGGCTCGGGAAGTTCTCCTTGTACATGCCGCCCATGGCGACGAAGAGGTCGATGCGCGGACGCTTCAGCTCCTCGCGCGGGATCACCTCGACGTCGACGACTTGACGGCTCGCGTTCCAGACCGGACGGACCCCCATCAGGTAGAGCGCCTGTGCCTCCATCACTCCGTAGTCGCGCAGGGTGTTCATCCCGTTGAGGTCGAGACCAACCTTGGTCGGTATCTCCTCGGCGCACATCGCATCGATCAGCCGTACGGCGACACGCCACGCGGCGGGATGAGGGATCTCCTCGGGGTTCAGCGCGTAGAGATTGCGACCCGTCGGAACGCTCGCCGGATTGCGGATCGGATCGGGGCCGGGACCCGGAGGAACGAAGCGCCCGGCGAGCGCGGTGAGGAGTCGCTCGATCTCCAGATCCGCGAGTCGCAGCCCGTCGTAGACCTCGCGCGCCCGAGCGAGCTCGGGCGCGGCCCAGTCCGGCGCCGGCGTATCGTTCAGGATCGTCGAGGTCACCAGCTCTTCGCCGCGCTCGCGCAGCCAGGTCTCGCGGTCGCCCCGCGCGACGACGGCCTCCGGAAGGTCCACGTGCGCGGCCAGCTTCTCGAGGAGCTCCGGTCCCGCCGTCGAGAGGAGCAGTCGCGGGAGCTGATCGTTCTCGGGCGGACGTCCGAGCACGTGCAACGATCGCGGTGTGGACTCACCGCCGACCGCGTGAAGATGGTTCGACAGTCGGGTCACCTCTTCGTCGGTGAAGCGATGATCGACGGAGCGGTCGATGTCGAGCAGCTCGGCGAGCCCGCACCCGCGCGCCGACTCGCTGATCTGACCGCGGAACTCCTCGCGCAGGAGCCCCGGCTCCATGAACTGGAACTTGTCGATGTCGTCGTGCAAGAGGCGGAGCTCATCGACGAGTTCCGCGGTCTCGGTGGGCGGAACCTGGTGATCGACGAGGAGCGCGTAGGAGCGGCGCCTCGACATCGTCGCCTCGCCGATGTTGTCGGTGATCCATGGGTTGATGATCGGCAGACGACCGACGCAGATGTCCCCCCAGTCATCCGCACCGAGACCCGCCTCGCGCCCGGGCAGCAACTCGACCGTTCCGTGCGTACCCCAGTGGATGACGGCGTCGGCGCCGAACTCCTCCTGGAGATACCAGTAGAACGCGAGGTAGTTGTACGGTGGAGGCACGTCGCGCGAGTGCAGCAGCGCCGCATCCTGCTTCTCACCGCGCAACGGGAGGCATCCCAACCAGATGTTCCCGAGCGCGATCCCCGGAAGGACGATGTGGGGACGGCCGTTGCGGCGCACCACCATCAGCCGCCCGGGACTGGGACCGAAGTGCTCGACCATCGCGGCGCGTTGCGCGTCGTCGAGTTTCTCGTTCAGCCACCGCGACATTCGGTCGGCATCGATGAGCACGGCGCCCGGTTGATCCGCCATCGTCTCGAGCTCTGCCTGCGCCCACGGTCCGCTGTTGTGGGCGCGCTCGCGGATCCATCCGAGGAGCTCCCCGGCATCGCGCGGCAGGGGGGACACGTCGTAGCCGGCGGCACGCAACCGCGGAAGGAACCGCACCAGACTCTCGGGGGCGTCGAGGAAGGCGCCGGTCGGGCTCCCGCGCATGAGGTCGTCCTTCCCGAGACCTCGGTTGTAGTAGACGATCGCGACCCGCTTCTCGGCGTTCGCTCGCTCGCGCAGTCGGACCCAGCGCCGCGCGCGCTCGGCAAAGCGTTGCACCCGCTCGGGAATCGGAACGTGCAGCCGGAAGCCGTGAACGCTCTCCTTCAGTCCGCCGACGACGAGCGGATCGACGGTGCCGAACATCTCCTGCAACGACATGAAGTGGTTCACATCTCGCGGGAGGAGGCCGGTCGCGCTCGCACGCCACTCATCGACCGTGCTCCCGAGCATCGAGATCGGTCGGAGGTAGGGAACGTCGAGCTCCTCGAGGAGGGATCGCTCCCCGTCACCTTCCCCCATCGATCCGTGTCGGTCCTCGACGACGAGCGAAGGTCGGGTCACCCCGACGAGTTGTCGGAATCGGGAGAAGCTGTCGGCGAACACGACGACGACGGCGAAACCCTGACCTTCCAACGCCTCGACCTCGGCGTCGATCACCGCGGTATCGCGAGTCACCCAGAACGAGTGATGGATCGCGATCACCGCGACCGGGGCATCGGGCGAGAGGCCGACCTTCTCGCGGAACTCGTCGAAGTCGCTCGTGCTGCCGCGAAGTCGCGGATGGTAATAGCCGTGCTCCGGAACGATGGCCGGAGGCTCGATCTCGCCCTCGCCGTCGAGATAGGTGACCGCCGTGTATCGCAACAGTCGCCGGAGATTGTCGAGGCCGCCCGCGCGCCAGTACTCGACGACCCGAGGATCGTCCCGAAGGAGCTGCGCTTCGGCGAGGTCGCCGTGACTGTCGCGAGCATCGAGCGGAACCACTGCCCGCCCCGGCCGCGCGGCCAACCAATCGCGCACGGCGTCGGTCAGCGCCAAGGGATGCTCCGGCGCGATGTTGAGGATGAAGATCACCCGCCAGG
>JAGQRC010000120.1 GCA_020425835.1 Planctomycetota bacterium
GTTCCGTGCGCACTCAGTTCCGTGCGCACTCAGTTCCGTGCGCACTCAGTTCCGTGCGCACTCAGTTCCGTGCGCACTCAGTTCCGTGCGCACTCAGTTCCGTGCGCACTCAGTTCCGTGCGCACTCAGTTCCGTGCGCACCCAGTTCCGTGCGCACCCAGTTCCCTGCGCGCCCAGGTCCCGACGCACCCATGCGATCCTCCGTCCGAACCTTCCGCTCTCCGCCAACCCGAGACGGGAGGCCCCCGAGGGGCGGCTTCTCGACTGCGGAGCTTCCCGAGAGGAACCGATGACCGCTCCGACGACGACCTTGGCCGTCCCGGCCACCGCCGCCCCGGTCGGTGTCTGGCGAGGAGACGACGCTCCCGCCCTGGACCCCGCCGCGATCGAGGCCAAGCTCCGGCGCGTCGACCAGCCGGTGACCCTGATCACCCTCGATGACCGCCTCGCCGCGGTCGAGGGCGGCGCGGTGTGGCTCGGCGACGAGCCCACCGACGGACCGGCCGGTCGACCCGCGCTGGCCCACTGTCCCGCGCTGTCGCCGGAGCGTCTCGGGGACGCCGGATTCCGGATCGATCACGGCCTCCGCTTCGCCTACGTCGCGGGGGCGATGGCGAACGGCATCGCGTCGGTCGATCTGGTCGACGCCATCGCTCGGGCGGGGATGCTCGGTTTCTTCGGCGCCGCTGGACTCGACCCGGTCCGGATCGAGCACGCGATCGACGAGTTCGCACAGCGCGGCACTCCGCCCCGCTTCGGTTTCAACTTGATCCACAGCCCGAACGAGCCGGATCTCGAGAAGAGGGTCGTCGACCTCTACCTCCGTCGAGGGATCCGATCGATCGAAGCCTCCGCCTACCTCGCGCTCACGCCACACGTCGTGCGGTACCGGGTCTCCGGACTTCGACGGGATCCCGACGGCACGATCGTCGCGCCGAACCGCATCATGGCCAAGGTCTCGCGCGTGGAGGTCGCGGAACGGTTCCTCTCGCCCCCACCGGACCGCCTCCTCGGTCCTCTCGTGGAGTCGGGAGCGATCACGCGCGAGGAAGCGGATCTCGCTCGACACATCGCGATGGCGGACGACCTGACGGCCGAAGCGGACTCGGGTGGCCACACGGACAACCGGCCCGCTCTCGCCCTGCTCCCCACGCTCATGGGTTTGCGCGATCGCCTCGCGGAACAGCACGGCACGTCGAAGCGGATCCGTGTCGGCGCGGCGGGCGGAATCGCCACGCCGCTGTCGGCGGCCGCTGCCTTCGCGATGGGCGCGGACTATCTCGTCGCGGGAACCGTGCACCAGGCGTGTCGCGAGTCGGGCACGTCGGACCTCGTTCGACGAATGCTCGCGGAAGCCGGTCAAGCCGACGTCGCGATGGCGCCCGCCGCCGACATGTTCGAGATGGGCGTGAAGGTCCAGGTGTTGAAACGCGGGACGCTCTTCGCCATGCGCGCCGGCAAGTTGTACGAGCTCTACCGGCAGTACGATCGTTTCGAGTCCGTGCCGGCGGGCGACCGAGCGAAAGTCGAGGAGTTCTTCCAAGCGTCCTTCGAGGAGGTCTGGCTGCGCTGCGTCGATTTCTTCTCGACGCGCGATCCGAAGCAGCTCGAGCGTGCCGAGCGCGACCCGAAACATCGGATGGCGCTCGCGTTCCGCTGGTACCTCGGCCTGTCGTCGCACTGGGCCAACCGGGGGGACGCCGAGCGCAAGGCCGACTTCCAGATCTGGTGCGGTCCGGCGATGGGCGCGTTCAACGAGTGGACGCGCGACAGCTTCCTCGCAGATCCGGCGGCGCGCGACATCGCGACCGTGGCGACCAACCTGATGTTCGGCGCCTCGCTCGCAGCGCGGCATCACCACCTGCGCGATCAGGGCGTCGCTTTCCCCCCGAGCGTGACTCGGATTCCGCCGGTTCCGCTCGCGTCGCTCGCCGCGATCCTGGAGGGCCGCCGATGAACGCCGCGAAGTCCAAGGAGCCGACCCCGCCGATCGCGGTGCCGCTGGCCATCGTCGGCATGGCGTGCCGCTTCCCGAAGGCCGACGATCTCGACGCCTACTGGGCGAACATCCGCGACGGGATCGACGCCATCGACGCCATCCCGTCGAGCCACTGGTCCACCGGAGACTACTTCGACGCCGACCCGAAGAAGCGCGACCACACCTACGGCACGCGTGGGGGCTTCCTGTCCCCCCTGGCGTTCGATCCCCTGGAGTACGGCATCGCGCCGAACGCGATCGAGGCGACCGACACATCGCAGCTCCTGGCGATGGTCGCCGCTCGCGACGCCCTGATCGACGCGGGCTACGGCGATCCCGGACGTTCGACCCGGGGCATCGGCGCCGGCGGAACCAAGGCGCTCGATCGAGATCGAGTGAGCGTCATCGTCGGGGTCACGGGGACGCTCGAGCTGGTCATCCCCCTCGGCGCGCGCCTCGGCCACCCGCTATGGCGTCGCGCTCTCGAAGAGGCGGGCGTCGATGCCGAGACGGCGGACGATGTCGTCGCTCGGATCGCGGACGGCTATGTCGACTGGCAGGAGGCGTCGTTCCCCGGACTGCTGGGCAACGTCGTCGCCGGGCGCATCGCGAACCGATTCGACCTCGGCGGGACCAATTGCGTCGTCGACGCCGCGTGCGCGAGTTCGCTCTCGGCCCTGCACCTGGCGGCGCTCGAACTCGAGTCGGGTCGCTCGGACGTCGTGGTCACCGGTGGGGTCGACACCTTCAACGACATCTTCATGTACATGTGCTTCTCGAAGACGCCCGCCCTCTCACCGAGTGGGCACGCGCGGCCCTTCGCCAAGGACGGCGACGGAACGACGCTCGGCGAGGGCGTCGGCATCGTCGTGCTCAAGCGCCTCGACGATGCGCAACGGGACGGCGATCGCGTCTACGCGGTGGTGCGCGGTCTCGGCTCGTCGTCCGACGGCAAGGGCAACGCGATCTACGCGCCCAACGCCGACGGTCAGGCGAAGGCGCTTCGTCGGGCCTACGAGAACGCCGCGGTTCGCCCGGACACGATCGGGCTGGTCGAAGCCCACGGGACCGGGACGTCGGTCGGCGACGCGACCGAGGTCCGCGGACTGACGACCGTCTTCCGGGAGTCGACGAGCGACGGCACTTGGTGCGCGCTCGGAAGCGTCAAGTCCCAGATCGGGCACACGAAGGCCGCCGCCGGCGTCGCCGGGCTCATCAAGACCGCGCTCGCGCTGCACCACCAGGTGCTCCCACCGACGCTCAAGGTGGACGTCCCCCTCGAGGAGCTCGCGCCGGATCGATCCCCCTTCTACGTCAACACCCGCAAGCGACCATGGCTCGCCCACCCCGAGCATCCGCGACGCGCGGCGCTCAGCGCGTTCGGGTTCGGCGGCAGCAACTTCCACTGCGTGCTCGAGGAGGCGGTCGAGAGCGCGGTCGAGCCCGACCCGTTCGACGGTTCGATCGAGCTGGTGGCGCTCTGCGCGGACAGCGCCCCGCACCTGCGCGAAGCGTTGCTCGAGTGGCAGCCGGCGCGCGAGTGGAGCTGGTCGTCGCTCCGGCGGCGCGCGGCGGAGTCGCGACGTCGCTTCGACGCGACGGCACGCTGCCGCTTGGTGTTCCCGATCGATCGACGCGACACCAACATCGCGAGCATGGTCCGCGGCGCCGCCGCACTCCTCGAGTCGAAGGGAGACGCCGAGTTCTGGTCGACCCCGGAAGGCGTCGCGTACGGTGCGGGATCGCGCGTCCCACGGATCGCCTTCGTCTTCCCGGGTCAGGGCGCACAGTACACGGGAATGCTCCGCGATCTCGCCTGTGCGTTCCCGTCGTTCCGCGCGGTCCTCGAACGGGCCGATGTCGCCTACTGGCACGGCGAGGCGCAGTCGCACGAGCGACGCCTCAGCGACGTGATCTATCCGCGGCACGTCTTCCCGGACGCCCCGGACTGGGCGGCGACCCACGCCGATCAAGAGCGAGCCCTCCGCGCCACTGACACCGCGCAGCCGGCGATCGGCGCCGTTTCGGTCGGAGCGCTGTCACTCCTCGATGCGTTCGGGGTGCGGCCCGACGCCTGCGCCGGCCACAGCTACGGCGAGCTCCCCGCGCTCTTGGCGGCGGGCCGACTCTCCGAAGCCTCCTTCCATCAGCTGTCCAACTTCCGCGGTCGTCTGATGGCCGCGGGTCGTGGTGATCGCGGCAGCATGATCGCGGTGAGCGCCACCGAAGAAGAGGTGCGATCGATCCTCCGTCGCGAGTCGATCGACCTCGTCATCGCCAACCGGAACACTCCGCGGCAGGTGGTGCTCTCGGGCGCGCGGCACGAGGTCGAGCGATCCGCCGCGATCTTCGAGCGGGCACGTGTCCGCGCTCGAGTCTTGTCGGTCTCCGCGGCGTTCCACAGCTCGTTCGTCGCCGACGCCGAGGCGCCGTTCCGCGAGATCCTCGAGAAGGTGCGCTTCCCCGAGGGATCGGTGCCGGTGTACGCCAACACCACCGCGGAGCCGTACCCGCGCAACGAGAAGGATGCGCGCGCGCTCCTCGCCGGGCAGCTCGCGCATCCCGTCGAGTTCGTCGACATGATCCGACGCATGCGACGCGACGGGATCGACACCTTCGTCGAGATCGGGCCCGGCGCGCGGCTCTCCTCGATGATCGATGCGATCCTCACCGACGGACCGAGCGCGCGAACGTTCTCGATCGATCCGTCGAGCGGGCAGCGTCCCGGAGTCGCCGACTTCGCTCGACTGCTCGGATCGCTCGCCGCGCTCGGGAGACCGGTGGAGCTCTCCGCATGGGCACCATCGATCGGCGCCGAAACGAACGCGAGCGCGGAAACGCCGAAGAAGAAACGATTCACCGTTCCGATCACCGGAGCGAACGTCCGAGCCGACCGTCCGGAACGACCCCGTCGCGAGCGCGCGACGTCGCCGACTCCGCCCCGTCTCGGCTCTCCGGTGACGGTCCGTCCGTCGTCTCCCCACCGGTCCGACGCGACCGATACCCGTCCCGCGACGCCCATCGCAACGTTGGGCACCGCGGCACTCCCCGGCCGAGCCCTGTCCGGATCTCCGTCGACGAAGGAAGCGATCGTGAAGTCGAACCCGTACCCCGCGTCCGAGCCGAATCCCCGTCCCGCGGCCGCTGCTTCCGGTGAAGCGCTGCGACTCCTGACCCAGAGCCTCGAAGCGCTGCGCGAGCTCCAGGCGGAGACCGCCGAGTTGCACCGCCAGTTCCTCGAAGGACAGCGCCAGGCCCAGGAGAGCTTCGTCCGATTGGTCGAACGACAGGCGAGTCTCGCGGACGCTTCGCTCGGCTCGCCGAGCTCGGTCGCCCCGGAAGCCACACGGCTCTCCCCCATGGAGACCCCGCGACGACACGCTCCCGAGTCGACGCCCGAGCCACGACGACGATTGGGGACGCGGCGATCCTCGCCTGCGCCCGTGGATCCGCCTCGACGGCCATCGGTCGATCCGTCGGTGCCCACCGCGATCTCCTCTCGCATGAGTGCGCCGGTACCGACAACGTCGGAAGCCTTGCCCGAGACGAGAGCCCCCGTGCACTCGACGCCGCCGGCGGTGGACGCGACCGTCGTCCTGGAGATCGTCGCCGAGAAGACGGGATACCCGACCGAGATGCTCGAGCTCGACATGGAGCTCGAGGCCGATCTCGGCATCGACTCCATCAAGCGCGTCGAGATCCTCTCGGCCGTGCAGGAGCGCCTCGCGCACGCGCGCACGGTCGGCGCCGATGAGCTCGGCACGCTGCGCACGCTGCGGGACGTCGTCGGGATCCTCGAAGCGACGGAGTCTGCGTCGCCATCCCCGTCGGTCGACGCTCCACCTTCCGAGGCGCTCGACACCGACGGTTTCGACCGCGCGCTCCTCGAGGTCGTCGCCGAGAAGACGGGCTACCCGACCGAGATGCTCGAGCTCGACATGGAGCTCGAGGCCGACCTCGGCATCGACTCCATCAAGCGCGTCGAGATCCTCTCGGCCGTCCAGGAGCGCTACCCCGATCTTCCGCCCGTCGCTGCCGAGGAGCTGGGCCGGCTCTCGACCTTGCGAGAGATCTGCGCCCACTTCGCTGGCGCTGTGCCACCCGCTGCCGTGCCACCCGCCCCGGACGCCGACGGGGGCGACGAACTCGCGACGGCTCTGCTCGAGGTGGTCGCCGAGAAGACGGGATACCCGACCGAAATGCTCGAGCTCGACATGGAGCTCGAGGCCGATCTCGGCATCGACTCGATCAAACGCGTCGAGATCC
Organism: Planctomycetota bacterium; assembly: GCA_020425835.1. The sequence continues at coordinate 6,245 of JAGQRC010000120.1, forward strand.
TCTCGGCGGTGCAGGAGCGTCGCCCCGATCTGCCCGTCGTCGATGCGGAGGCGCTCGGTCGGCTGCGCACGTTGTCGTCGGTCCTCGATCACTTCCGGTCCCACGCGGCGAGTTCCGGGGAGGGCTCGCGCGCCCCTTTTGATCGATCGGTCGAGGCGCGCGACGCCTCGACCGCGGCCGAACGACGTCCGTCCGGAGCTCTGATCCGATCGATCCCGACACCGAAGCGCTACGACCTCGGCGAGGAGTCCGGCCGTCCCCTTCGAGGCGGGACCTTCGTGGTCCTCGGCCCCGAGGATCCGACGCGCCGCGCGATCGAGGCCGAGCTCCGACGACGAACGATCGTGGTCGCGACGATCGCCGCGACCGAGTACGGCAAGCGCCCCGCTCTGCCGTCCGACCTCGATGGCGTGATCGTCGTCGGGAACGAGACGCACGACATGCTGCGCTTCGCCCTCAGCCTCGCCACGCGCAGTGCGACGATGTTGCGGTCCCGCCGAGGCGTCTTCGCCACGGTGTCGCGGCTCGGCGGCCGATTCGGCTTCGATGACTCGCGACTCGCGTCGATCGATGGCGGGTTGGCGGGCTTGGCGAAGACCGCCCGCGGAGAGTGGCCGGAGGTTTCGTGTCGTGCGCTCGATCTGGCTCCCGAGCCGAACGCCAAGGCGATCGAGCGCCTCGTCGATGCGGTGCTCAGCGACGGCCCCGAGGAAGTGGGCTTCGACGACGAGGCGCGTGCTTGGACGATTGCGCTCGAGGAGCGACGCGAGCGAGAGCTCGGCCCGCTCCCGATCGGCGGAGGCGATCTGGTCGTCGTCACCGGTGGCGCGCGCGGGGTCACTGCCGCGGCGTGCCTCGCGCTCGCCGAAGCGGTGTCGCCCCACTTCGTGCTGATCGGTCGGAGCGCCGCACCCACCGACGAACCGGAGTTCCTCCGGCGCGCGCAGACGGATGCGGAGTTGAAGCGTGCGCTCCTGGCGGAGGCGAGTGGTCGCGGCGAGCGCCTGGCTCCTCGCGATCTCGGCGAACGCGTCTCGCGAGTGCTCGCCGCGCGGGAGATGCGCTCGACCTTCGACGCCCTCGAACGACACGGGGCTCGGGTCACGTACGTCCCGGTCGATGTCTCGGATGCCGAAGCCGTCCGCACCTTCGTCGCTTCGCTCGAGCAACCCGTCCGCGGCTTGATCCACGGGGCCGGGGTGCTCCGCGATCGCCGCATCGAGGACAAGACCTCCGCGGAGTTCGACGCCGTCTACGGAACGAAGGTCGAGGGCTTCCTCGCGCTCCTCGAAGCGATCTCGGCCGACGACCTCCGCTTCTGTGCGCTGTTCTCGTCGACCACTGCGCGCCTCGGTCGCGTCGGACAGGTCGACTACGCGATGGCCAACGAGGTCCTGAACAAGCTCGCCTATCGCGTCCGCGGAGACCACCCCGGCGCCAAGGTCGTCGCGTTCGGCTGGGGACCTTGGGAGGGCGGCATGGTGACGCCGGCACTCCGCGATCTGTTCCGTGCCGAGGGAGTCGGCTTGATCCCGCTCGACGAGGGCGCGCACTTCTTCGTCGACGAGCTCCGTGCCGTCGACGATGCGATCGAGGTCATCGTGCTCGGACCAGGCCCGGGCGACGAACCGACGGGGACGGACGACTCTCCTCGGTCGACGACGACGAAGCGCCCGCTCTCCGCGCACGACCGATCGCTCCGGACAGCGCGACGCTTCGGGGTCGGGCGCGCGAGCCATCCCTATCTCGAGGACCATCGGCTCGGCGGACTCCCGGTGGTTCCCGCTGCGATGATGGTGGAGTGGTTGGCGGAGGCGGTGCGCGAAGCGGGCGGGGCCACGGAGATCCTGGCGATCGAAGCGTTCCGCGTCCTGCGCGGGATTCGTGTCGACGACGATGTCGAGATCGAAGTGGCGATCGGCGATGCGTCCCGATCGGAGATCCCGTGCGAG
>JAGQRC010000121.1 GCA_020425835.1 Planctomycetota bacterium
CGCCCCGGATCTGCTTGGCCACGCCGAAGTCGAGCACCTTGGCCTGGATGCGATCGTCGTGGGTCGGGCACAGGAAGATGTTCGCCGGCTTCAGGTCGCGGTGAACGATGCCCTCGGCGTGCGCGGCCTCGAGCGCGATCGCGATCTGCCGAGCGATGGCGACAGTCTCCGGAATCCCGAGCCGACGCTGCCGGAGGCGCTCCGCGAGAGTCTCGCCGGGGATCAGCTCGAGCGCGAGGAAGCGGTGCCCGTCGAACTCCTCCAGTGAGTGAATGGTCGCGATGTTCGGATGGTTGAGCGCAGCGAGGAGCTGTGCTTCGCGCTCGAAGCGGTCGAGCATCGCCGGGCTCCGCGCGATCGTCGGCGGGAGGAACTTGAGGGCGACTCTCCGCTTGAGCTTGAGATCCTCGCCGACGTGGACGACCCCCATTCCGCCCTGGCCGAGCTTCTTCCCGATCCGGTAATGCCCGAGCCGATCGGGCAGCGGCGTCTCCGCCTCTCCGGCGCTCGAGATCCAGAAGCTCGAACTCACCGGCGAGCGCGCCCCTGCCACGTCGATGTTCTCATCGATGCCGAGGAGACTCTCGACCTCGGCCCGCAGGGCCCGGTCGTCGCCACAGGCCTCATCGAGGAATCGCGCCCGCGCCGAGGTCTCGAGCGCGCAGGCCCGAAGGAAAACCTCCTTCGCTCTCTGGTGGTGTATCGAAGTCATCGGTCCAGCGCCAAGAGAGGTTCGGGGCGGGGGAGTGAGCTCCGTCGTCCAAACCCCCTCGACACGAGCATAGTGGCGCGGCCCCGGACTGTCACCGCAAGCGACCGGGTCGATCGGGATCCGCGTCGGACGAACCGATCAGCTCGTTGGCGGATCGATGCCCCCCCACGCGTTGTAGGTGTTCAGCTGCGGTGCTCCCGAAGCCTTGATGTGGTTGAAGAGCTGCAAACGGTAGGCGGTGAGGAAGGCGAGCGAGGTGTTGACGAGCGCGGCACCCATCGGAGTGGTCTCGCCCCACGGGAGCGTCGTGTCCCGCGTCCGCAGGTCTTCGTCGGACACGGTGCCCAACTGTCGCCGGATGTCCTCGAGTTGCGCGTCCAGTCGCGCGGGGAACTCGTCGGCGCTCATGGTGTCCGCGCGCTGCTGGTACTCGCGGACTCCGCTCCAGTCGTTGGCGACGACGGCCGCCGTCGGCGCGCAGGCGCACACACCGATGTATCGCATCAGGTCGAGCGTGTTCCGGGACCCGGGGCCGGGGGCGTAGTCGAGCATCTCCGGCTTCACCTTGGTGTGAAGGTGCTTGCAGATCTGCGTCTCGCGCTCGAGCGCGGCGAGGAACTGGTTTCGATCGAGCATCGTGGTCCTTTCGGGGGAGGGAGACGAACGAGTGGAGTGTGACCGGTCGGCTCGGTTCCGTCACGCACGCGATGGGATTCGGCGTACGGGATCCGGAGGGTGGCGGTCGATTTGCCGGGAGGCAACGCCCTTCGACGAGAGGGGAAGGTGTTGCGAATCCTCCTGGCGCTCCTCATCGCCGTGATCTCCTCCGACGCGCTCACCGTGCGCGGCGACGAGCCAGGGTCCTCCCAAGGAACCCCTCGGCCACGAGCTGCGGCCGAGGAACCGGAGGAGCCCGGTCCATCGCTCGGTTGGATCCTCTCCCTGTGGCAACGACTTCCGGCGCCGGCGGACCTCTCCGTGCTCTTCGACCACGCCCACCGCTCGATCTCGGAGCGAATCGTCCGGACCGCTGATGCCGTGGACCGGTTCTTCGGTGAGGCGCGACTCGACGACGATGCCCGGATCGCCCAGGTGCGGGTGCGCCTCGATGGAACCTGGCTCGAGAACGAGGAGACCGAGACCCGCGTGCGCGTGCGTGCGCGCGTGCCGTTCCCGAGGACGCAGGGGCGCCTCCAGCTCGCGATCGACTCGTTGTCCGAGGACCGGGTCGCGCCCGGAGCCGACGGGGACGTCGACACCGAGAGCTTCGCGGGGGTTCGCGCGGTGTTCTTGGCTGGGCGACGCGGCGTGGCGTTCTTCGACATCGGCGGGCGACTGAGCGGTGGGGTCGAGCCGGAGATCGCCCTCAAGGCGGAGCGGAACGGACCGCTCGGGGCTTGGCGTTGGCGGGGTTTCCAGTCGCTCTTCTGGAACGTCGCTGACGGGTTCGGCGAAGAGACGCGGTTCGACCTCGACCGCACCATCGGATCCAAGACGTTCTTCCGAACCCGAATCCTCGGCGAGTGGAGCGAGGAGAGTCGAGGACTCGAACCGAGAGTCTCGCTTCGCCTCGTCCGGGCGCTCGATCCCAAGACGGCGCTCTCGTTCAACGCGGAGATGCGGGCCTACACCCGACCGAGCGGGATCGTCGACTCGTGGGGGCTCGAGCTCCGGCTGCGCCGACAGCTCCACCGGCCCTGGTTCTTCTTCGAGATCGCTCCCGCGGCGCTCTTCCCCCGCGAGCGCGACTACGAGTTCACCCCGCAACTGACCGCGTCATTCGAAGTGCTCTTCGGGGGAGATGCGTTCCGATCGAGCCTGACGCGCGACACGGGGGTCGCGTCGGCCGCGTCCTCACGTCGGCAACCCTGAAGGTTCGAGCCGGAGTTCGGGGCACTCCTGGCCTTCGTGGCGTGGCCTGCCTATCATGCCGCGCCACGTCCTGTGCCAGGAGAATCCCCCTTGAGCGACTCGCGCGACCGCATGCTCCAAGCTCGTGTCCGGCTCGATCTCGGCTCGACGGAGGAGAACGACGCCATCCGTGAAGTCGCCGACACGTTGCGCGACCACCCCGGTGTCGCGGACTTCACGACCTTCGTCGACGCCGTGCTGGAGCGGCAGAGCGTCGACCCTCCGCTCCTCGGCCACGGCATCGCGCTTCCTCACGCGCGCACCCACGCGGTCACCGAGATCGTCACCGCCTTCGGCGTCTCACCGAAGGACATCCCGTTCGGCCCGGACGCGACACCGGTGCGGTTCGTCGTCCTGATCGGCACCCCGCCGAACCGCGCATCGGAGTATCTCGCCTGGGTGGCGGCGCTGGTGCGGCGATTGGCGGACGCCGACGTGCGCGACGCGCTGCTCGACAGCGACGATCCGCGACGATTCCTCGAGACCCTCGCCGGTTGATGCGATGAGCTCGTCGCCGGACGGACCCGAGCAGGACGATGGACGCTCACGGGAGCCGAGTCGAGCGCTCCGGATCCTCTTCCGACTGCGCGTCTGGCTGGCGGTGGTGCTCCGCCCGACCGAGCTCCAGGTGCTCCTCGTCTGGGCCGGGATCATCGGTGTGGTCGGCGCGCTGTCGTCGCATTTGTTCCGTGCCGCGACGGACGCGATCCACGCGTTCGCCACGGGGAACCCCGGCAACTATGTCGAGAGTCTGGCCGGCGTCGCGTGGTGGCGGCGCATTCTCGTTCCCGCGGTCGGCGGGGCCATCGCGGGAGCGGTGCTCCATTACGGCGCTCGCCTGAGACGGAGCGAGACGAGCTCGGACTACATGGAGGCCATCGTCGTCGGCGACGGACGAGTCGCCTTTCGTCAGAGCGTCGTGAAGTGCTTCTCCGCGTTCTTCTCCGCGAGCTCGGGCGCGAGCATCGGGCGCGAGGGCCCGCTGGTGCAGTTGGCGGCGATGCTCGCCGCGCTTCCCGGTCGCTGGCTGACGTTCTCGCTGCCGAAGCGTCGCCAACTCGTCGCGTGCGGCGCGGCCGCGGGGATCGCGAGCGCCTACAACGCCCCGATCGGCGGCGCCTTCTTCGTCGCGGAGATCATCCTCGGATCGCTCGCGATGGAGTCGTTCGGGCCGCTCGTGGTGTCGTCGGTCGTCGCCACGCTCGTCACGCGTGCGCTCGAGAACGCGACCGCGCTCTACGGCGCGACCTCCTTCGTCCTCCACGGTCACGCCGAGGTCCTCGCGTACGTCATCCTCGGACTCTGCTGCGGACTGATTGCGCCGCTGTACCTCCGCTTCCTCCGAGGTTGGGAGGCGCTGTTCCAACGTCTGCCGATCCACCGGATCGCGAAGCTGACGATCGGCGGTGCCGTGGTGGGGACACTCGCCGTCGTTCACCCGGAGGTCTGCGGCAACGGTCAGAGCGTGGTCTACTCGATCCTTCACGACCCCTGGGCGTGGAGGGCGTTGGTGATCGTCCTCCTCTTCAAGGTGGTCGCGACCGGGGCGACGTTCGGCTCCGGCGCGGTGGGCGGAGTGTTCACCCCGACGCTCTTGACCGGAGCGTCGCTCGGCTATCTCTTCGGGTTGCTCGTGAGCGTCGTCGCGCCGTACACGGGGCTCGATCCGAGCGCCTACGCGTTGGTGGGAATGGGCGCATTCCTCGCGGCCGCGACCGGCGCGCCGGTGATGGCGATCGTGATGTTGTTCGAGCTCACGCTCAACTACGAGATCCTGATGCCGATGATGCTCGCGTGCGTCTTCGCGTACTACGTCTGCCGCGCGTTCGAGACCAAGTTCCTCTACGGGGAAGCGCTCGAGCGCAAGGGCGCGGCAGTGGTGGCCGAGCAGCTCGCGGGCCTCAACGTCCGCGATCTCCTGCGACCGGAACCGCTGACCATCGAGCGCACGAGCTCGTTCCGAGAGATCGCCGAGGCCTTCCTCCAGAACCGGTTCAACTACATCTACGTCGTCGGTGGGGACCAGCGGTATCTCGGGGTCGTGGCGCTCCACGACGTGAAGGGGCAACTCGACAACCCGGAGCTCGCCCGCATCCTCATCGCGGAGGACCTCCTGCGCGATGACTTCCCGACGGTCACCCTCGGACACTCGCTCGAGGAAGCGCTGCGGCTCTTCGAGCGGAGCGGCTCGGAGCGTCTTCCCGTCCTCGAGTCCGGCGATCGCCCCCGACTGGTCGGAGCGCTCGCGAAGACCGACCTGCTGCTCCACCTGCTCGGACGACGAAAGCCGGCGTGAGCTCCGGCGCCGCGCTCAGAAGCTCAGCTGCACCTGCACCTCGAAGATCTGCGGTGTTTGACGGCCGGGAACGGTACCCGCGGCATCCGCGCGCTGATCCAGGTCGACGAATGTGGTGCTGAGCCGCGCTCGGACGTTCTCGTTGGCGTACCAGTTGACGCCGATCATCCAGTCCGTCGCGCTGCCCCCGCGCACGCCATGGTCGTTCAGATCGAGATGGCTGTACCGCGCGACGATCTCGAACGCGCCGAAGCGGGACCGCGGGACGAAATCGAGGAAGAGACCGCGACTCGCGCGGTACTCGCGCACCTCGCCGGTCACGATCCAGGCGACGGTGACATCGTGGGCCTGGAAGAACGGGTCCGCACCTCTGCGCGGTCGTGTCGCCTGGAGCCCGATCCACTCGGCGACCAACAGGACGCTGCCCCGACGGATCGCGACCTCCCCGCCCACCCGACCGACGCTCCGCGTCCCATCGAGCGATCCGGTGTCGAGGAACTCGAGATCGGCGACCCCGGTTTCCGGAGCGGCCGCGATGCGAACGGTGCGGTCGTTCTGGATCGAGCGCAGCGATCCGGAGAGACCGAAATGGACGACGTTCTGCTCGTCGCAGATCGGCACCAGCGCGGCACGTGCGGTGACCGCGTAGCCCTCGTCGTGCTCGTCGTCCGCATCGTCGGGGACGCTCTCGCCGAACAGGCCGGCGGCGGCGAGCCAGTGGTCCCCGTGCGATTGGAGACCGAGGCCGAGCGCTCGGCTCGGGGACAATGTCGCCACGTAGGAGCGTTCGAGCGCCGGGAGACGGTTGGAGCTCGACTGCCAAGAGATCGAGAACGGCTCCTTGTACTGGCCGACGAGGACCTCGATCGGCAGGTCTCTGGTCGAGAGTCCGTCGTAGAGCACCATCGCGGTCTTCAGCGAAGATCGTCCCTCGTCGAGCCCGATCTGGAAGACGCTCCGCCAGTGCTCCTCGAAGGTCGTCCACAGTTCGACGCGAGCCCGTCGGAGCGTCGTGCCGTCGCCGAGCTCGCTCTCGTCTTCCTCGTAGTGGGCGAACTGCCAGTGGAGTCGTCCACGGATCCGGAACTCGAATCGACCGTCGCCCGTCGCCGCGCGGAGACCACCGCTGTCCAGCGACATCTGGAGGTGCGCCGAAGTCTCGTGACCACTCGTGACGCGCTCCGCGAGGATCTGGTCGTACTCTGCGGAGGAGATCGTGCCGTTCTTCCGAAGCAGCTCGAGCAGCGGGTCCGAGGTCTCGGAGGACTCGCGTCCCGAAGTGCTCGCGAGAAGCAGGATCAGGATCCAAGACATCGTTCACCTCCGCGCGACGATCTGACCCGGACAGTCTCGTGAGCCATGCTGCGGCGAGGCCGCAGCGCGCCGGCTGGCGATGTCGTACGAACCAACCCGATCCTCGACGAACCACACCGGTCGACTCCGGCTGCCTCCATCCCCGGAGGTCTCGGACGCTCGGCTCGAACGCCGTTTCTCGACGGACTGCTATCGGAATCGACACACCGAGGCAAGGACGGTCGGGAGAAGGACGGGTCGTGGCGTCGCTCTACCGCTCCTCCGCGGTGGCGGGCCCCGTCGGCGCAGCACCGTACAGCACACGCAACAGATCGAGCGAGAGACACTCCGCCCAGGCGGTGTCGTGGAACGAGATGTCTCCGTCGTTGGCGAGGATCACGATCCACTGCTTCCGCTCGGCGTCGATGAGGTCGAGACTCGAGAAGCCGCCGATGGCCCCGTGGCGCTCGATCAGGGTCGGGGCGAAGTCGGTCCCGGGGATTCGACGAGGATAGACCCAACTGCCGAGGGCGACGTAGGGGCCGGCGCCATCCTGCGGAGTGAACATGCGGGCGGTGGTGTCGGTGGTGATGAGCTCGTGATCGACCAGCGCGCGGTTCCAACGGTGGAGATCGCGAACCGTGGAGTAGAGCGCACCGGCGCCGCCCCAGTTCTCCCACCGATAGGGCGGCGTCCGCTCCCAACCCTCACCGACGCGCACGTAGTCCGACGCGAGTCGCGGGATGACCGCGTCCCGCCGCGCGATTCCGGTGTCGCGCAGGCCGAGCGGCTCCACGATACGACTCCGAACGAGCTCCTCGTACGGACGACCCGTCACCTCTTCGAGGATCGCCTGGAGAACGTGGTAGTCGGTGTTGGTGTAGCCGAACGACGAGCCCGGCTCGAACCGAAGATCCCCGCGTGCGGTTCGCTCGAGGACCCACTCCACGCTCTCGGCGTCGTCGCTGCGGTCGAAGTAGTGTTCGACCGGAGTCTCGGGAAGTCCGGATGAGTGCGCGAGGAGGTGGCGCACGCGGATGCGCCGTCCGGCGTCGGGCGGGAACGAGGGGAGCGCCGATCCGACCGTGGCATCGAGATCGAGTCGGCCTTGCTCGACCAGTTGCATCGTCAATACGGCCGTGAACTGCTTGGTGAGGGAGGCGATGGGATAGCGCACCGTGGGCCCGTTGGGGCACTCCCATTCCCGTACCGCGGGGCCGAAGCCACCCTCCCAGATGACCTCGCCCCGGTCGGCGACGAGCACTGCGCCGTGGAACCGTCCCGCCTCGTGCCAGGCGCGCACCGCAGCCTCCACTCGTGCCGCGGTCGGTATCGAAGGCTCCCGACCCATCTGCAGCGTCAACGAGAGCGTCACCCAGAGGAACATTCTGCCCACTCCGATCTCCGGACCCGCGGCGTCTTCGTCGGGCGAAGGGTCGCGGATTCGACGAGATCGAGCGCCACGGACGGAGAGCGCCGACGACTCGAGTCCCGAGCCGTCGGCGCTCTCGATGGAAGTCGGTTTCTCGTGTCCCGACTACGGGCAACCCGGATTCGGATAGGGCGCCGCCGGCGGCGGGCCGTCGTTGAAGAGGAACTGCAGGCCGGCGATCGCGTCGCCCAGGTTGGTCTGGCCGTCGGCGTTCAGGTCGGCGATGTCGATCGGATTCGGCGCGGGTGTGAAGCCGAACAGGAAGCCGAGCAGTCCGATCATGTCGCCGAGGTTGACCACGTCGTCTCCGCTGAGGTCGCCGCGGACGAAGGGGTTGTCGCAGTCGGTGGTGACCATCGAGCCGGTCGCTTCGTAGGAGAGGGTGACGATCACGTCGACCTGGTTCAGGCCGGGGGGAACCGGGATCGGGCCGACGCTGCCCTGAGCGCCGTCGAGGGAGACGGTGGCCGGACCTTGCACGAACTGTCCTTCCGGGATGTCCCCGAGGATGGTCGCCGGG
>JAGQRC010000122.1:0-1969 GCA_020425835.1 Planctomycetota bacterium
GGAGTCGGCGATGCGTTCGTCGCTCGGCTCGGGAGCGACGGAGCGATCGAGTGGTGCACCTACTTCGGCGGCGCGGGGCGCGACGCGAGCGTCGCCATCGTTCCGGATGGCGACCGGGTCTGGATCGGAGGGACCACGAACTCGACCGATCTGGCCACGACCCCGGATGCGACGCAACCGGCGACGGGCGGCGGGCTCGATGCTTTCGTCACCCTGCTCGACTCCAGCCAGTCCGGCGCGTCGTCGTTGGTCTGGTCTTCGTACCTCGGAGGCAGCGCATCCGAGGGGCTGTTCCCGTCGTCGATCGGGAGCTCGACGTTCGACGTCGACCGGCTCTCGCTCGACGTGGATGCGAGCGGTCGGGTGGCGATCGTCGGCTCCACGTTGTCGGCGAACTTCCCGACGACGCCCGATGCGTACCAGACCTCGTTGAGTGGCGGCCGCGACTGCTTCCTCACGATCGTCGATCCCGCGCTGAGCGGCGCCTCGTCGCTGATCTGGAGCACCTCGTTCGGAGGCTCCGGCGAGGAGCAGGCGTTCGAGGTCCGTTGGCTCACCGATGGAACCTGCGCCGTCGCCGGCACGACGGTGTCGAGCAACTTCCCGGTGACGCCGAGCGCATTCCAGACCAGCTACGGCGGTGGCTCGTTCGATGGCTTCGTGCTTCGGTTCGACCCCTCTCTGGACGGCGCCGCGAGTCTCCTCGCCTCGACCTTCTTCGGCGGGAGTGGTGACGATTCGATCGTCAGCATGGACGGGGTCTCCGGGACGGAGGTCGTCGTCGCCGGCAACAGCACCGCGATGACCGCGACCACTCCGGACGCGTGGTTCCCGAGCTATCCCGCCTCGAGCGGCTTCGCGGGTCGGGTCCAGATCTTCGACCTCGCCCTGTCGGGCCCCGACATGTTGCGTTTCTCGAGCTTCCTCTCCGGCCCCGGCGGTAGCGTGATGTGGGGCGCCGATGTGAACGGGGCGACGTTGACGCTCGCCGGTTGGACCGCGGGCGACGACTTCCCGTTGGTGAACCCGTTCGATGGCCCGGCCGTCGACTTCCTCGGCGCCGTCGCCGCGCAAGCGACGCTCTCGGTCTCGACCGATCCGCAGTTCCGTCGCGGCGACACGAACGACGACGCGTTCATCGACATCGGCGATGCGATCTACGGTCTCTCGATCCTCTTCTCGGGCGCGACCTCCCACTGCGCCGACGCGGAGGACGTCAACGACGACGGCAACCCGGACATCGCCGACATGATCTACTTGCTCGGCGTGCTCTTCGTTCCCGGGAGCCCGGCGATCCCGGCGCCGATGGACTGCGGCGTGGATCCGACCCCGGACGGCCTCGACTGCGCGACGTCGGCTTGCGTGCCGTGACCCGGAGTCGACTTCTCTTCCTCGGCGTGCTCGGGTTGATCTGCGGGCTGATCCTCCTCCGAGGGATGGTCCTGTGGAACTTCCTGTTCCTCCGGGAGAGGGTCGAGCTGCGTCCTGAGCCGGCGTTCCGTTTGTTGTTCGATGAGTTCCGGTTCTTCGGGGAGGATCAGAGCCGCGCGGTGGTCCATGTCGGTCGTTGGGGGCGCTTCGACGGTGTGAAGCATGGTCGGGAGCTCGTGTACAACTGGGGGGATCGCGTCTGCGAGGAGCGATTCTGGGACTGGGGAGAACCGACCGGGACTTGGACCGCGTGGGGCTACCACGGGGAGACCATCGATCAGAAGAGTTTCACCGGAAGGACTCCACCGTTCGAAGTCACTTGGATTCGAGGTGACTTCTGTGGGTTCCCTCCTCGCGGAGGTCCGGGAAAGCCCTGTCCTACCCCAGCCCCGACGCGGGTGCAGTGGCGGCAGACGTGGAGTGTGGTGTTCTTCGAACAGGAGGACGATCGCAGCGGGGTCCGAATCACCGACTGGGAGTGGAGACACGCTCCCGACTGGACGCCGAGGATCACCCTCCCAATGCGTGGATCCGCAAG
>JAGQRC010000122.1:2000-8158 GCA_020425835.1 Planctomycetota bacterium
CTACGAGCTCGTCGTCGACTTCGAGACTGCCGCGGGAGGACTCCAGGTGGATGGCCCGTACACGGAGACCCACCGCGGACGACGAATCAGCGAAGGGCAGGTCCATCGCGACAGGCCCACCGGCGTCTGGACCTTCTGGTCCCCAGAGGACGGACGTGTCATCGGCCAGTTCGATTACGACCGGAGACGCTCGTGCACCGAGCCACCGTGGTTCGAGGGATCCGCGCCGGAAGTTCAGCGCCGCTGATCGACGGGTGACCGTCGTTCCGTCGCACGGCCCGCGATCGACTCCTCGGTCCTCACTCCCAGCCCATCGACCGTGTCCAACTCCGAGATGCCGTGTCCCTCCCTCGTTCCGATCCGGGACGCTCGCTTCCTTCGCTCGACACTGTTGGGCTGCTCGCCCCGGGCCCACCCCTTGCCGTTCGACATCTCCTGACGATCCGCGGGATCGTCGCGGATGGTGGATGAACGAGATGGGGGACCCACATGACCGGGATGCTCGCGCGAGGGGGGTTGGACGTGCTCGCCCCCATCGAGCCCGGATTCGATGAGATCCTGACCCCGGAGGCGCTCGCCTTCCTGGCCGATCTGGAACGACGATTCGGACCGATCCGTCGCCGACTGCTCGATGCTCGCGTCCGTCGACAGCGCGCGCTCGACCGGGGCGCCCGCCCGCACTTCCTCCCCGAGACGAAACACATCCGCGATGCCGGATGGCGCGTGCGACCCGTGCCGAGCGATCTGCAGGACCGTCGCGTGGAGATCACCGGCCCGGTCGATCGCAAGATGATCATCAATGCGCTCAACTCCGGCGCGAAGGTGTTCATGGCCGACTTCGAGGACTCGTCGTCGCCGACCTGGTCGAACATGGTCGGCGGGCAGCTCCACCTGCGCGATGCGGTGGATCGAACGATCGAGTTCACCAACGAAGCGGGCAAGCAGTACCGGCTGAACCATGAAGTGGCCACCCTGATGGTGCGGCCGCGTGGCTGGCACCTACCCGAGAAGAACGTGCGCCTCGACGGCAAGCCGATCTCCGGATCGCTCTTCGACTTCGGCCTCTACTTCTTCCACAACGCGCGTCAGCTGATCGAGAACGGGACGGGCCCCTACTTCTACCTGCCCAAGCTCGAGAGCCATCTCGAGGCGCGCCTCTGGAACGAGGTGTTCGAGTACTCGCAGGAGCGACTCGGGATCCCGGTCGGAACGATCAAGGCCACGGTGTTGATCGAGACGATCACCGCGGCGTTCGAGATGGAGGAGATCCTCTACGAGCTCCAGGACCACTCGGCCGGGCTCAACTGCGGACGGTGGGACTACATCTTCAGTTTCATCAAGCGGCTGCGCGCCGACGCGAGCTTCGTCCTTCCCGACCGCGCGCTGGTCACGATGAGCGCCCACTGCATGAGGAGCTACTCCCGCCTGCTGATCCAGACCTGTCACCGCCGCGGCGCCCACGCCATGGGGGGGATGGCCGCGCAGATTCCGATCAAGAACGACCCGGTCGCCCACGAGACCGCGATGGCCAAGGTGCTCGCCGACAAGGAGCGCGAGGTGGCCGACGGTCACGACGGGACATGGGTCGCGCATCCCGGACTCGTCGCAGTGGCGCGGGGCGTGTTCGACGCGCACATGAAGTCGCCGAACCAGCTCCAGGTGATCCCCGATGGGGAGATCACCGAGGAGGACCTGCTGACCGTTCCCGAAGGCGCGATCACCGAGCAGGGTCTCCGGACCAACCTGGAGATCGGCGTTCGCTATCTCGCGTCGTGGTTGTGCGGCAATGGTTGCGTGCCGATCCACCACTTGATGGAGGACGCGGCGACCGCGGAGATCTCCCGCGTGCAGGTGTGGCAGTGGATCCACCACTGCGCATCGCTCGAGGACGGACGCAGGATCGATCGCGCACTCGTCTTCGCGATCCTCCACGAGGAAATGACCCGACTGCGAGACGAAGTGGGAGCCGAGGCGTTCCTCTCCGAGAGGTTCGACGAAGCGGCATCCCTGTTCGGGCGCATGGTCGACGCAGAGGAGCTCGTCGAGTTCCTGACGTTGCCCGCCTACGAACGCATCTGAATCGACTGAGATCAACCGACTTTCGCGCACACCCGAAGACACTCGACATCGACAGAGAACCCGAGCAGGAGGCCGTTGTGGTGGACTACACGAGAATCCCCGAGATGAGTCAGAACTGGGCGACCGATCCTCGTTGGCAGGGCATCGTGCGAGAGTACGCGCCCGAGGACGTGCTGCGTCTTCGCGGCTCCCTGGTGATCGAGCACACGCTCGCTCGGGTCGGCGCGGAGAAGCTCTGGGCGAAGATGAACGCCCGCCCGTTCGTTCGCGCGCTCGGCGCGCTCACCGGCAACCAAGCGATGCAGATGGTCAAGGCCGGGCTCGAGGCGATCTATCTGAGCGGCTGGCAGGTCGCAGCGGACGCCAACCTCTCGGGCAACATGTACCCGGACCAGAGCCTCTACCCCGCGAACTCGGTGCCGGAGGTCGTGCGCAAGATCAACCGAGCCCTCCAACGGGCCGATCAGATCCACCACGCCGAGGGTCGCAACGGCGTCGACTGGTACGCGCCGATCGTCGCCGACGCCGAAGCGGGTTTCGGTGGACCGTTGAACGCCTTCGAGCTGATGAAGTCGATGATCGAAGCAGGCGCCGCCGGCGTCCACTTCGAGGACCAGCTCGCGTCCGAGAAGAAGTGTGGCCACCTCGGCGGCAAGGTTCTCGTGCCGACGCAGCAGTTCGTCAAGACCCTGATCGCCGCGCGCTTGGCGGCCGATGTCATGGATGTCCCGACGGTGATCGTCGCTCGCACCGACGCCTTGTCGGCGAACCTGCTGACCAGCGACATCGACGCCCGTGACCACGAGTTCATGACCGGCGAGCGCACCGCGGAGGGCTTCTATCGAGTCACCGGGGGCATCGAGTCGGCGATCGCACGCGGCCTCGCGTACGCACCGTACGCCGACCTGATCTGGTGCGAGACCTCGACGCCGGACATCGGTGAGGCACGGGAGTTCGCCGAGGCGATCCACGAGAAGTTCCCGGGCAAGCTCCTCGCCTACAACTGCTCGCCCTCGTTCAACTGGAAGGCGCACCTCGACGAGAAGAACATCGCCCGGTTCCAGGAGGCGCTCGGCGAGATGGGCTACAAGTTCCAGTTCGTCACCCTCGCCGGCTTCCATGCCCTGAACATGTCGATGTTCGAGCTCGCCCGCGGCTACTCGAAGCGCGGCATGAGCGCCTACGTCGAACTCCAGCAGAAGGAGTTCGGCATGGAGGCCCAGGGTTACACGGCGACCAAGCACCAGCGCGAAGTCGGAACCGGCTACTTCGACGATGTCGTGAACACCATCTCGGGCGGTCTCGCCAGCACCACCGCGCTGACCGGCTCCACGGAGGAGGAACAGTTCTGATCCCGAACTGACAGAGACTCCACCTCCATCTCCCACCTCGGGGCCCCTCCGGAAACGGAGGGGCCATTTCTCTTGTTGCGGGGTGAGGGAGCGGGTCGTAGCGCGATGGCGATGCCGTTCGGGGCGGAGCGTGGCGCGGCTCGGTCCCGGTGGGTTGGCCGAGAGGCGTCACCCACTCGCCGCCGTTCTTCGAAGGGCGGGTGCGTGGGGTGAGTCGAGTGGGGCCACCGCGTTCGTCGGGAGGGCCGGGCCGTGACGCGGATCGAAGAAGTCTGCCCCCGTCGGTTCGGGGCGCCGGGTACGGACGGCCCCCGCTGGGGTGACGCGCGTTGGGCGATGATGCTCGCTGGGTGGCTCGAATCCTGTCGGAGATGTCCGAGCGGTGGATGGAACGGGAGCCGATGGGGGAGTGGCCGGTCTCCGTTGGTCACCTTGTAGAGGAGGCGAGACGTGCGGCGTCGATCTTCCCTCGGATGAACGCGCGCCCGAAGTGTCGTTCGGCGAACCAGAGGTTGTGCGCGGGACAGAGCGCGCGCAGGTTGCCGATGTCGTCGGAGCCGCCTCGGGCATGCGACAACGACACCAGACGCGGCCAACCTCCCACGGAGATCGAGCCGCGCCCCGTTCCGCGCCGAACGGCTCCGCCTTCGCATCACCACAACGCTCCGTCGACCCCAAGGGAAACCCACCACGGCGGGCTTTCCCGCCAGCCATCCCGCCGGACCTCGCCTCCCCGTGGGCAGCCGTTCACCGTTAACACCACCGTGAACACCGCGTCGTCCTCTTCGCCGGCGCCGACAACCCTCCACTCCGCCGAGGTTTGACTCCGGTCAGCCTTCCCTCGTGGGGCCGGCGTGCTCGCCTCGTGATCGCGAACGTTGACACCCGTGAACAACACTCCCGCGCGGTCCACGCCATCGCCAAGGGTCGTGAACACCGCGTCTTGAGCGACAACTCTTCAGCGCGCGACGATCGGCGTCCCCGTTGCCCTCGGCCGGCGTCACGAAACCCCAAGAAGAACCGGGAAGGACGAGATCCTTGTCGAACACGAATCCATCACAGGACGCACCGATTTCGCTGCCGCGCCTCAACGAACCGGCGCCGGACTTCAAGGCGGAGACGACCCACGGGGAGCGCAGGCTCCAGGACTATGCGGGAAGGTGGTTGGTGCTGTTCTCGCATCCCGCCGACTTCACGCCCGTCTGCACCACCGAGTTCGTCGCGTTCGCCAAGGCGTTTCCCCGATTCCAGAAGCTCAACTGCGAGCTCCTCGGCCTCTCGATCGACAGCGTCTTCTCGCACATCGCCTGGGTTCGGAACATCCAGGAGAAGTTCGGAGTGGAGATCCCGTTCCCGGTGATCGCCGACCTCTCGATGCAGGTCGCGAACGCGTACGGAATGATCCAACCGGGCGAGAGCGACACATCCGCGGTGCGCACCACCTTCCTGATCGACCCCGACGGCATGCTCCGCGCAATGCTCTACTACCCGATGACGAGTGGCCGCTCGGTCGAAGAGGTGCTCCGACTCGTCACCGCGCTGCAGACGTCCGCCGAGCACAAGGTCGCGACGCCCGAGGGCTGGCAACCGGGTCGGCCGGTGATCGTCCCGCCGCCGAAGACCACGGAGGCCGCGGCGCAGCGAAGGGTCGGCGAGCCCTCGTGCACCGACTGGTATTTCTGTGAGACCACCCTCGGTTCCTGATCTCGCCGCGGTCGAGCGCGACCCCGCCATGTCGGTCGCTCGATGTCACGTCCCAACGCGAAACGGACTGTCGTGCTTGCCATTGCCATCGGCGCGTTGCTGATCGGACTCAGCCTCGGCCTTCTCGGCTCGGGGGGGTCGATCCTGACCGTCCCCCTCTTGATCTCACTCGCCCACCAAGAGGTGAAGGTCGCCGTCGCCGGATCACTCGCGATCGTGGGAACCGTCAGCTTGGCGGGCTCACTACCGTACATGTGGCAGCGGCGGATCGACTGGCCGAGCGTTCTCCTGTTCGGCTTGCCCGGCATGGCCGGGACCTACCTCGGCGCCTACGTCTCGAAGTTCGTCTCCGAGACCTTCCAGCTCGGTCTGTTCGTCGTGGTCATGGTGGTCGCCGCGCGCCTCATGCTGCGAGCTCGCGCGGTCTCGGGCGCTGACCGGAGCGAGCCACGGAGAGCGTGGAAGATCGCCCTCGACGGTCTCGCCGTGGGTGTTCTGACCGGCTTGGTCGGCGTCGGGGGCGGGTTCCTGATCGTTCCCGCCCTGGTGCTCCTCGGTGGCTTGCCGATGACCACCGCTGTGGGCACGAGCCTGGTGATCATCGCGCTCAAGTCTTTCTCGGGCTTCTACAAGTACCTCGATGTCCTCCACGGGGAGGGCCTCACGCTCGACACGCACGTGCTGACCATCTTCACCGTCGTCGGAGTCGCCGGGACCTTCATCGGCAACGGCTTGTCGCTCCGCGTACCGCAGACCGCGCTTCGACGGATCTTCGGATTCATGCTCTTCGTCGTCGCGGCGTGGATGGTGGTCACGCGCTTCGAGGTCGTCGCCGCCGTGGTGGTGGTCGCGACCTGTGCGTTCCTCCTCGGAGTCATCGCGATGTGGCTCCGCGGCAGCGCGGACGCGCTCTCGTCGGCGCGCGACGCGACGGCTCCTCCAGAGCCTAGCAGTCCGTTGAAAACTCATTCCGGCCGAGAGCCCGAGCTTCCTGCGCCCAGCACACCCGTCGAAACTCGAAGT
>JAGQRC010000123.1 GCA_020425835.1 Planctomycetota bacterium
ACCGAGATCGTTCCCACCCCTTCGCTCTCGATCGTCCACGGGCCCGGGCCGACGTCACACACCAGCGCCTGCTCGGAGTCGAACGAACGCCACTCCTCTCCGATGCGAGCCCGCCCGTGGAAGTCGGCCACTTCCAACGTGGTGCGGTAGGTGCGCGCCAGTGCGCGGAAGGCGGTGGCGCTCGCGAGGGTATTGCCCCAGCCCCTTCGCTGCCGCGATGCGATCAGTCGCTCGCTCAACACCGGCACCCATTCGTGTCGAGGATCGAGCGCGAGCACGGCTTCGAGGAGGAACGCCTCCTGCGTCGACGGGCTCGTGATGCGCCCGCTCGCGCAGAGCGGCACGCTCACCGCGAGGAGATCGGGGTCGAGCAGCTCGCGCGCACGCGCCGGCTCCCCGATGATCCGCCACGCTTCGATGAGGTGCGCGGTCCCGGCGAGATCGAGTTCGCTCCGACGTTCGTTCAATCGCACCAGCCGACTCTCCTGCGGACGATCCGCGGCGGCGAGCACGCGACCGATGAAGGCATCGAGATCGGGCTCGATCGACTGCATCGCCAAGCGCGTCTCGAGGTAGCCGATGAGTCCGTCGAGGAGATCCTCGGGAATGGCATGACTCAGACCTCGCGCTTCGAGGAGCGCGAGCGTCGCGTAAGTACTGATCCACACGCTCGAGTCGCCGCCGCCCCAGTAGCTCAAGCCCCCATCGCGCGACTGCAACTGCACGAGTCGCCGAACGCCCGCTTCGATGCGCGCCGCGATGTCCTCCGGGGTGAACCCGCACTCCGTGACGCCGATCCGGCCCTCGCGCAGCAACCCGTCCAAGGTGATCAACGGCAACAGGCGACTGGTGGTCTGCTCCGCGCAGCCGTGCGGATAGTCGACGAGCTCTCGGACGACGGGCACCAGCTCGACCGTCGGCGACGCGGAGATGCGGAGGCGTCCGCGCACGGTGTCCGCGCGATACCGTTGCTCCAGGTCGATCGTCGCTACGCTTCCCGCCTCGAGTCGCTCGAGCACCGCTTCGTGCGCCAGGGTATCGGCGGCGCGACAGCGCGCCGTCACCCGATCCTCGGCCGAGGTCACGCCGGCGTCGACGACGAAGCGCACCCCGATCGTCCCCGGCGCTGTCGCCTCCACCGGGAGCGCGATGCTCGACGTGCCCCCCGCGGCGATCGTGATCTCGTGACTCTCATCGTCCGCGCTCTGCAGGACGAGCGGTCCATCGCACCGGACGGTGACGCGCGCCGTCATCGGATCGCCGGTCTGGTTGAACACCTTGGCGCGGAGCTCGAACCGATCTCCCGGCGCGACGACCCGCGGCGCGGAGGCCTCGACGAGGAGCGGCGCGGTGAGCCGCGTGGTCATCGTCATCGCTCCGTAGGTGTCGCCGGCCGCAGCCACCGCGAAGAAGCGCAACGTGCCGCTGCGCTCGGGTGCGGTCACCTCGAACACGGCGCGTCCATCCTCACCGACCGGCACCGCGGCCTGCCAGATCACGCCGGAGACGCGGCGCGGCACATCGGCCGCGAGTCGGCGCAGACGCTCGGCGCGTTCGCGGTCACCGCCGATGAAGGCGAGCGACGACGGCGGATCGAGATCCGGCAGAAGATCCCCGTGGGCGTCGAGCGTTCGGTACCGAGCCTCGCGCGGCGCGAGGAAGTGGTCGAGCGGATCCGGCAACGCGAAGTCGGTGGCGAGTCGGATCCCCTCGTCGATCGCCCAGACGTGGACCCACGGGAGCGGGCGGGTCGCGTCGACCGAAGGCACGGTCGCGGTGACGGTGAGGGATGCGCCCGGGCGCGCCTCGGGGGGAGCATCGAGCTCCACATCGAACCGGTGCGCGGAGGGGTCGAGATCGATGCGCGCGAGACCCAGCGCGCGGTGCGGCGACCACTGCGGCACGACACCCCCGCGCTCGCCGGCCAGGCCGCGCACGACGGTCGCCGCGACGAACGCGGTCCCTCGCCAGCTCGACGGCAACGTCAGCGGAACGTCGGCGTGACCGTCCGGAAGCTCGATCACCCGAGCCTCGATCAACGAACGATCCTCGAGGGTGAGGAAGAGTCGACCGGGGAACGGGCTCTTCACGATGACCTGGACCGTCTGGCCGGGTGCCGCGACGGCCGGCTCGACGCGAAGCTCGACGCGCTCGGGTGCACGCACGGCGACCGCGCTCGAGAGTTCGCCCGACAGCGTCGCGTGAAACGTCGCCGCGGTGCTCCAACCGGTCTCGGGATCGGTGACGACCAACCGGTACTCCCCGACCGCGGCCACCTCCAGCGCGAAGCTGCCGCTCGAACCCGCATCGCGAATCTCGCCGGAGTCGATCCCCACGCGCTCCTCGATGCTTCGCCACACCACCCGCCCGTCGACCTGCTCGAGGCGATAGTCGCGGACGATCCGGAACAGCTCGAAGGTCAGGGCGGGTGCCTCCGCCGGCTCGTCCGTGAGGGTCGTGATCGCGTAACGCACTCGATGCTCGCGTCCGGTGCGCCAGCTCTGCGCGTCGGGAAGCGACAACCCGACGATCCGCGAAGCATGATCGAGCCGCGCTTCTGCGAATCCGCTCACGGTGCGCGCGCCCGGCTCTTGGACCTCCGCCGAGACCTGCAGGGACCAGGGGCCCGGCGCGAGGTCGTCGGGCCGCGGCACGATGAGCTCGAGGCGACCCTGCTCATCGAGCGACGCGACCGGCACGCGCAGCTCCCGCGCGACGCGGGCGTCTGCCGGCTCGAACGTGAACTCCGAGAGCCGCGGTGATCGGAATCGACGCGGTCGCAGCCACGCGACGCCATCGCACCGCAGCCCGGACGCCGGCAGGCCGAAGAGGTAGTGGGCCTGCACGTCGAACGCGAGGGGCGCCTCGGTTCCGAACCCAGCGGGTCCCTTCACCGCGACTTCCAGTCGCGGTGGCACGAACGGCTCGACCAACACCTCGGTCTCGCCCAACACCTCCACCGAACCGGGCAGGTGGAGCGTCAGACGATGCGGTCCCGTCATCTCTCCCGCGCGGGTCGGCACGTCGAACTGGACGAAGCCCTGCCCATCGACGACGGGTGTCGCGACGAGTCGGCCCTGCTCTCGTCCGTCGGGTCGCGCGACGCGCAGCTCGAGCGGGAACGGCTCGGGCACTTCGCCGGCCGCGGTGCGGATCACACCGGTGACATGGAAGGTCTCGCCGGGTTGGACGATGCCGCGCTCGGCGTAGAGGAGCGCGTCGTAGCTCGCGGGCCACGGTCGTCCCGAGGTCTCGACGTGATCGAGGACAGCCGGCGCCCGCGAGACCGGCAAGTAGTTGAGGTCATCCCCGCGCGCCGCGATCAGGACGAAGGGCGCACCGTCGGGGTCATCCACGGTGTGGAGACGACAGGTCCCGTCCGTCTCCGTGCGTCCGCGCGCGAGGACCTGATCGCTGTAGGATCGGAGTTCGAGCTCGACATCTTCCAGCGGCGCGCCGCGCTCGACGGACGTGACCCAGACGCACCACTCCTCCTCCGGACGTCGATCCGTGCCGATGACGCCCCGCCGCACGGAGAGCCCGAGATCGCTCACGGTGACCTGCGCGTGGTCGCGCACCCAACGGTGCCCCTCCGCCGCTGCCTCGAGCTGGTAGACCCCGACGCGATCGCCGAGGAGTTCATGGAGATCGAGGCGCTCGTGACGGATGCGCTTCGGCTCCGCGTCGTTCACCCAACGGTGGGTCGCGAGCGCGCGCGACGTCGCTGCCTGCTCCTCGCCGCGCAACAACGGAACGATGTTGTTGGCGTGGACCCGCCACGCCGAGAATCGCACCGACTCGACGCCGACCGTGTCGAACTCCAGGGCGCGATGGCCCGAGGACGAGAGCTGGCCGCGGCCGAGGGGAAAGGACACCGCGGGCGCAGGGTCGGGAATCTCGATGGAGCGGGTGACCCCCTTCCCGAGCGTGCTGCCATCTCTGGCGCGCAGGCCGACCGGCAGCGTGATGGTGTAGCGCTCCCCGGGACGGAAGACGCCGTGGAGCACGACGTCGTCGTAATGGACGGAGCGGGTGAGACCGACGACCGGAGGTTCGACCTCCACCGCTTCGAGCGGCTGTTGGAAGTCGAGTCGACGGTTGAGACTGATCGCGACCCGCGCGGTCCCGTCGAACTCGGGTCGAGACGCGGAGACATCGTCGACGGCGAGGCCGATCGGGAGCGCCACGTACCGCTCGACCTCGGCGGCGAGACCGCGCGTCGCGCCGAACCCGTGCAGTCCGGGGGCGAGGCGCACGCGGAAGCCGGTGCGACCGGCGATCGGGACACGGAAGTCGAGTTCCGTCGTCGGCTCGTCCATCTCGAGCGACGGCACGATCGCCTCGCCCTCGGGAGACTCCACGGTGAGGGCCGCCTCGAGGGCGTCGGGCGCGACCGGCTGATCGAAGCGGAGGGTGACCACCGCTCGCTCATCCTCGATGCGACGGAGTTGGAGACGTTCGACGGTCAGCGCTCGGGTCTCGAACTCGAACGAACGACGACCGACCACGGGATGGACGACCTGGTCATCCAACGCCGAACGCGCCTCGAAGCGGAAGGTGCAGCCCGCGCGCGGCGGTTCGGTCAACTCCAGGTCGAGTTCATGCGTCGACGCCCACACCCAGCGCCCCTCGAGCGGCGGCGTGACGTCGAACGGCGCGATCTCCAAGTCCGAGCCCGCGCGATCGGCAGGAATTGCCTCTGATCCGAATGTGAAACGGATCCGACGCGCCGCATCGATCGTCGTTGGCGACACGGCATCGATCCAGAGCGTCGTATCGGAACGGGTCAACGCCGCGCGGATCCAGATCAGACCGGTGACGTTGACGATGACGAGAAGAGCAGCGAGCGCGAAGAAACGCCCGCCGCCGAAGCGTGATGGGGTCGACGGCACGAGACACTCCAGCCGTGAATAGATGACGATGCGGCGTGAAGCGGGCGTTGTCTCTTTGTATCCGCGAGGTCGATGAGATCCAGACGGAGATGACCGATTCGACGCAAGTCGAACAAAGTCATCGTCGACTTCTGATGATGCCGTCGACGATGTCGTGGAAGCAGACGGATCGATGGATCGGGAGCGACCTGCGTTCGGCTGCGCGTGCGACGCGATGGCGGAGATCTCGAACCATCAGCGATCTTCGGCGGTGACGCGTGCGCGTCGAGCACCGACCCCGATGTCCGCCCCGCGGCGAGGCGCGGCGTCTCGCTCTCGAAGAATCTTCGTGAATCGTGTCCGGCGTGGCGGCCGCTTTCCGAGGACTCCTCACGAAGGAAGGAGTCCAACGATGTTGCTTCGCCCGTGCGTTCTCACTCTCGTCGCCCTCGGCGTCCTGGGGATCTCTTCGGGATCCATCGCACAGACCGTCGTCCTCGGATCGTCCGGGGCCGAATCGAGCCTCGTCGGCGTCGGCCCGGCGCCGTGCCCTTGGATCGTCCAGGAGGGGGGGCTGATGACCTGCACCTACTTCGTCGCCCTCGACCCGCCCGATCCCGGCGTCGAGGTCTGCCTCGGCATCCTCGGGGCGCTCCCGCCCGGTTTCACCGTGACCACGGCCAACCCCGCGTGCGGACCGAGCGAAGCGACCATCGAGATCCAGTGCGCGCCGGGATACTGCGACTCCGGGAGCTATCCGGTCGAGCTGTACTACTCGGTCGCCGGCACCCCGACTCCCGCGCCGCAGACGTTGACGGTCCTCGATCTGCCGCGCCTCCCGACGATCGACTCGGTCGACAGCGATGGGTTCGACGCCGGGGACCTGGTGACCGTGAACATCACCTATACCGATCCCGACGCGGTCGAGTGTGGCGACCCCTACGTCGGACTGACCCTGGCCCCGGGGACCCCCGGAACACTGGTCGACAATTTCGATGGCACCGCCGTCTGGACCTGGGACACCGTTGGGATCGATGCGGGACTGTACGAATACTCGATGATCCTCGACGACCCGTTCGGACCGCCCCAGATCGTGCCACTGTCGCTGCGCCTGCGCGAGCCGCCCAAGCGCTGGGTCCAACTATCGGCGTTCCTCTGGGACATCCACGTCGACGACGACATGGACGGATTCCTCCGGGGCGACGGGGAGTTGCAGTGGCTCTCCTGGGCGCGTCTCTCCGGCGAGCCGGCGGACCGCGCCTACACGACCGTGAACCAGAAGGAGTTCTCGGTCGAGGACGGGATGACCCAGGGCATCACCGAGCTGATCTTCGAGCGGAAGCTCTGCTGCCGGCCCTTGAGCTGCCCGATCCCGAGTCTCGAGATCGTCCTGCACTTCTGGGACGACGACAACGACACCGTCGCCAAGACCGGGAAGATCCTCGAGAAGCTCGCGACACCGATCGGCGGCGCCACGTCGCCGTTGGGCGGCCTCTCGGCGGCGGCGATCGGTGCGATCCTCACCGAGGTGGGCGACCCCTCGCGCGATGAGCTCGGCACCTTTCGATCCCTCGGTCTCCCCGTTCCGTTCCAACCGTTCCAGTGCACGTTCGGGCCGACGATCCCGGGAATGCCCGGGGACCCCGATCCGATCTGTCACGAGATCAAGCTCGATGGTGGCGCCGGGGCGTCGAACGGCTGGATCAAGTTGAACTGGAAGTCGATCGACCTCGGACCGTGCACGGAGCAGTCCGATCCCGTCGGAGACTCGTCGTCGACCACTCCGAGCGACGACCTGTCGAAGGCGGAGATGTCGCAGCCCAGCGATCGCGAGCTCCGGCTCGGGGCCATCGTCGCCGGGGACGCGTTCGACATCGTGCCCGACGGCGAGACGCGGGAGATCTCGTTCGGTCTCGACACGGACACCGATCCATCGACCGGGTACCCGCTCGCTCCGCTCCTCGGCAGCGAGTTCCGCGTGAATGTCCGGCTCGAGGGCGTCGGCGGCGGAACGGTGGTCTCGGTCACGCTCTTCCAGTGGACGGGGTCGAGCTGGATGGACCTCGGGGTCCTGCCCTGGCACGTCGACGTCTTCACCGATCGCGTCGAGGTCGTCATCGACCGAGCGGACATCGGGGCTCCTCCGGAGGTGTCGTTCCAAGTGCAGATCCTGCGCAACGGGATCGAGACCGATCACTCGCCGAACGATCCGGATGTCATCCATTACATCCCGTCGTCGGTCGACGCGACACCACCGACGGTGACCGCCGTGGAGTTCCATCGCGAGATCGAGGGACCGATCGAGTCGATCGTCGTCCGCTTCTCCGAGCCGGTCGTCGCCGACTTCTCCGCTCCGGGAACGCTGCCGTTCGACGTCGCCGCCAACTACGCCGTGACCCGGGACTACCGTACGGTCACCTTCGACCTCCTCGATCCGCTGTCCCCCGGTTTCCGGACCCTGTCCCTCGCGGGCGTCACCGACTTCGCCGGCAACCCGCTCGACGGCAACGACGACGGTGTCGCCGGCGACCCCCACGTCCGGGAGTTCTTCGCCGAGGATCGATCGATCCTCCCGACCGACGCGCTCGGCGAGTATCGCAATGTCTTCACCA
Source organism: Planctomycetota bacterium (assembly GCA_020425835.1). The sequence goes on from JAGQRC010000123.1 coordinate 7,484, forward strand.
CGGCGGACTCGATCCACGTCGTGGCCGACGGGCTCCCGCCGTCGACGACCATCGCCTTCGCGGTGGTCGTCCGCGGCCCGCTGGTCGACGGCAATCCGATCTTCGACGTGACGGATCAGGGGGTCACGTTCGTGGAGACCGACGCGCTCGGGTCCGTCGACGTGACCTCGTTGGGATCGATCACCGACGACGGCGAGTACACGCTGATCGTCGACCTGGATCTCGACGGCGTCTACGACGAGGGACTCGACCGGATCTGGCGGGAGGTGGGGATCGGCATCAACGTGGAGGAGGCCCCCCCGGCGTTCCGGCGAGGCGATGCCAATGCGGACGGTCTGTTCAACATCTCCGATGCGATCTTCACGCTGTCGGCCCTGTTCACGCCGGGCGCGCCGGGACCCGGCTGCCTGGCGGCCGCGGACTCGAACGACGATGAGACCTTCACGATCGCCGACGCCATCTTCACGTTGAGCGCCTTGTTCGCGGCCGGCTCGCCCCCACCCCCGCCGCCCGGTGTGTCCAGCTGCGGACCCGATCCGACGGTCGGAATCGGTTGCGACGCGTACTCCGCTTGTCCGTGATTCGAGACGGGGATTCGAGACGGGGAATCGAGACCCGTGTGGCGGGAGGGGGCTCGCCGCACGGGGCA
>JAGQRC010000124.1 GCA_020425835.1 Planctomycetota bacterium
TGGCGTCGTCCAGCCGAAGGGAGTGCCCACGCACGACGAGCCGATGGTTGAACTCGGTCTCGGTCCCACCATAGGCCAACGCATCATCGAAGATCAGGTCATCCCCGCCGAGCCGACGCTTGTAGCTCGCGTTTCCCCCGGCGAGAACGAGCTGCTCCCCCGCGGGAGTACCATTGCGCCGCAACCACATCTCGGTGTACGCGTTGTAGAACACCGTGCTCCGTGGCGCCGCATCGGGACTTCGGTAGGGACCGCCGATCCCGAGGACCTCCGGCGCCTGATCGTGCAGGCGGACGAGGTCGCGCAGATGATGAACGGTCGGAAGTCGACAGTCGTCATCGAGGAAGTAGACGATCTCGCCGCGCGCCGCTTCGAGCCCGTGATTCCTCGCGACGTTCGCGCTCCGCACCTCGCACGGGATGTAGCGAACCTCCGCGCCCGCCACGCCGACTCCATCGAGCCACTGCTCCAGCTCGGGCGACGGCGGATTGGCGATGACGATGACCTCGAAGGACTCGGGGAGCTCCTGCGCCACGCACGACTGGATCGTCGCCGCCACTCGTTCCCGGGTGCGTCCGGTCGGGATGACGACGCTGACCTTCACGGGTTCGTCTCCGAAGGAAGGCCGAGCTCTTCGCGAAGGCGATGGAGCTGCGCCTGGAGATGCTCGCTGTCCGGCGCCGCGAGGGCGGCCGCTTCGAGATGCAGGTACGCCTCCTCCAGGTATCCGTTCTGACCATAGAGATTGGAGAGCTCGATGTGCGCCTCGACACGGTCGGGATCGATCTCCACCGCGGTCGTGAACGCCGCTCGTGCCCCGGCGGGGTCTCCGGAGTGCCGCAGCGCGACGCCGAGCTTGCACCAAGCGGGCGCGGATCGAGGGAACGAGCGCAGGACATCCCGGAACGCGACCTCGGCCGACTTCCAGTCCTCGACCGCCAGCGCGTCGACGCCCTCCTCGAATCGGCTGGTCGGCAGCGGCTCGTCCAGGAACCGGTAGAGATAGACGCTTCGGTCTCGGAGCTGGAAACGCTCGAGCAGCCGCAACGGGGCTCCATCGCGTTCGAAGACCGCGACGAAGTCGGGACTCGGAGGGTGGTAGGTCGCGAGATGGGTGGCCGAGAGCGCGTCCACGGTCCGTCGCAGCTGACCGTCGCCGTACTTCAGGGAGTTCATCTGCCGAGCCGAGTTCCCCGTCTCGGTGGTGATGACGTGTGCATACGGTCCCACGATCCGCGCGGATGGAAGGACGACACTCCTCAACGCCGCCGTCGCGCGACGGAAGGTGTCGCCCCCCTGGGCGCTCGCACGACCGACTTCTGGGAGCGCGGGGAGCATCAACACCACTCCGACGATGGCCCATTGCGCGAGTGGACGCGGCGCGGGAATCGACCAGGAGCGCCGGGTGAGGACGATTCCGAGGCCCACCACGAGCGTCGCGAGCGCGACGGCGATGGCCACCGACGCTCCGAGTCGTGGTCCCGCTGCCATCGTCGAGACCAGCATGGCCACCGCGTAGAGGCCGACGCCCGCGAGACCGACCATCGCCGCGCGTCCTCGAAGGCTCCGGGGGCGGACCCCGCGCCAGTGACCCTCGACGAAGAGCGCGAAGAGGGGCTTCGCCGCCGCGGCCGCGAGGAGCGGCAGGATCGGTAGGTGGTATCGCAAGGGTGTGTAGCGAGAGAACGCGAACAACGCGATGAGCCCCCAGGCCGTGACGAGGACGAGGCGATTCCGACGCCGCTCCTCGATCGAACCGACGCCCGTGCGCGGGACTCCGACGAACGTCGCGACCACCAGCCCGACGAATCCGAGCACCAGGAGGATCGGCGACGTGGTGAAGATCCCTGCACGCTCGGGATACTCGAGCAGCTGCGTCCACGGATGGAAACCGGCGCCGAAGGTATAGACGCCGATCCGACGCCAGAAGGTCGGGATGCTCCACGGCCCGAGCGCGACGACGGCCACCGCGAGCACCAGGCCGAGCGCGACCCAGTGAACGGGGCGACGGAAGCCGCCGGCAGAGCGCGCCCGCGCCCACGCATCCAACAGGAGCGCCGGCGCCGCCACCGCCACCATCGACTTCAAGGCGAACGCGCCGACGACCGTCGCGGTCGCCGCGATGCCCCACCTCACCCACCCTCGGCCCGAGCCGACGACGATCACCGCCAGGACCCAGAACGCGACCCAGGGATAGACGACGGTCGATCGCGCACATGCGATCCAGGCGGGATCGAGGGCGAGGAGCGCGGTCGCGACCCAGGCGACCGACGAGCCGTAGCTTCGACGCAGCCACGATGCGAGCAACGCCAACGTCGCGATGGCGGCGAGCACGTTCAGTGCACGGGAGCTGAAGTGATTGACCCCGCCGACCCGGTAGAAGAGCTCGGCGGGCCACCGGATCAGCGGTCGGTGGTAGCTGTGCACGACGTCCGACCCACTGCCGTCGACGTCGGAGCGAGCATCGGACAGATACCAATAACCATCGATGTTGAACGAATGGTCCTGCGAGAACCCGACCGGTGGATCGGAGGAGACTCCGCCACCGACGAGCCACAACTCGAGGACGAGGAGCCCGCCGAGGCAGAACAGGAACATGCGCAAGTCGGGCCTCCGTTCGGGACGACCTTGCCAGTATCGGCTCCCCGACCGGCCCACCTTGTGCTCCCGTCTGCGCTCGCCGTGCGGGGGCAGCACGGCCCCGATTCGTTCGATCCCGACGGACGTGTGCGCTTCCGCGGTAGTCGCGAGGGCGACGAGCGACGGCTACAATCCGCCCCTGTCCTCCGGACGCCGACCGGGATTCCCCGTCCGCTCGTCGGTGATCTCCCTCCCGAATCGAGTCGAGTTCATGCCTCTCGTTCGCCTCACCGTTCTCCGCGGCAAGGATGCCGGCCAAGTCCGACGCTTCCGGATGGAGTCCGGGGACCAGGTCGTCATCGGCCGCCACGAAGACTGCGACTTGCCCCTGTGGGACGAGTCCGCGTCCCGTCGACACGCTCTCCTGGAGATCTCGGGCGGAGCCCTCCGCATCGTCGATCTCGGGTCTTCGAACGGACTCTACGTCAACGGTGTCGCGAAGGAGCGCGCGTCGCTGACCGGAGGCGAGCGGATACGGATCGGGGAGACCGAGGTCCGCGTCGAGACCGAGGGCTTCCAGAAGCGGGAGACCGTCGTACTGACCGCAGGCGCGGAGTACACCGTCGAGAGCGCGCTCGCGCCGGACGAACTCGACCTCGGCGCATCGCTCGTGACCGATGCCTCCATGCGCGCGCGCTTCGATCAGCTCCTGGTGCTCGTCGATCGCGTCCAAGCGGCGGAGACCGGCGAGGAGATCCTGAGCACGCTCCTCGGCTTGGCAACGGAGAGTCTGGACGCGCTCGGCCTGGTCGTCCCCTGCACCGACAGCTCGACCGAGCCACTCTGGTCCGAGGCGCAGCGGACACCCGGCGGAACCAAGGTTTCGCGGCTGGCCGACTCGATCGTCGATCAGGTGTTGCGCGAAGGGAATGCGCTCCAGATCTCCGACACCCGTGAGAATCCGCTGACTCGGACTCGAGAGAGCATCGTCAGCCGCGGGGTGACATCGATCATCGCGGCGCCGATCGCCGGCCGCGGCTCGACACTCGGAGCGATCTACCTCGAGGGCAAGGGGGACCGCACCTACACCGAGGACGACCTCGCGTACGTCGGAACACTCGCGAAGATCGCGGGAATGGCTCTGCTCGCCGCCGAACGACTGCAGGCTTCCCGGCGGATCGTCCGGCGCCAGAACCGAGACGTCGCGGCGGAGATCGTCACCCAGAGCCCCGCACTCCAGACGAGCCTCGAGCACTTGGCCCGGTTCGCGGGCTCGGGCGGTCCGGTGCTGATTGCGGGCGAGACCGGCACCGGCAAGGAGCTGTTGGCCCGGGCGGCGCATCGTCACGGCCCCTACGGCGACGGACCGTTCATCGCCGTCAACTGCGCGGCGATCCCCGCGTCGTTGCTGGAGAGCGAACTGTTCGGACACGAGAAGGGGGCCTTCACCGGCGCGATCGCCCGAAAGTCGGGGATGTTCGAGCTCGCGAACGAGGGCACGCTGTTCCTGGACGAGATCGGGGAGCTCCCCCACGAGCTGCAGCCGAAGCTCCTGCGGGTGCTCGAGACCGGGGAGTTCTTCCGCATCGGGGGGCGCGCCCCCGTGTCCGTGCGACTCCTCGTCGTCTCGGCGACCAACCGCGATCTCGAGCAGGCGTCGCGAGAGGGCACGTTCCGAGAGGATCTGTTCTTCCGCCTCAACCGGTTCCGGGTCCATTCCATCGCACTCCGGGAGCGACCGGAGGACATCGAGCCACTCGCTCTGCATTTCCTGGATCTCGCGTCGAAGCGAGCGGGCACCCCCAAGGGGCAGCTGTCCCCGGAAGCGACTCGGGTCCTGACGGGTTACCGTTGGCCGGGCAACATCCGCGAGCTCCGCAACGTGGTCGAGCGTGCCGCCGTCGTCGCACACGATGGCGTGATCCGCCCGAACGATCTCTTGCTGAGCTCTTCTCTGGCCGCGGGCCCCCAGGCCATCAGCAGCGACTCGCTCGAGCCCAAGAGCATCGACCAGGTCGAGGAAGAGGCGATCCGGATCGCCCTCCATCACACCGGCGGGAAGAAGGGCGAGGCCGCCGAGATCCTCGGTATCGCGTGGCCGACGCTGCGCCGGAAGCTGCGGAAGTACGGTATCGACGCCGACGACCCTCTCGAGCGCTCCTGAACGAATCGTCGGTCCATCCCCTACACGATCCGTGCAACCCGGCGCTCGAGCTACCCCGTGCCGACCGTCACCTCCGGTCCCCCGGTTCCCCCGCGGCTGACCTAAAGTACGATAGAACTTGCGGCCAGGCCGAGCGCCGGCGTCGATGCCCGACGGGCGGAACCCGGTCGCGGGAAACGGCAACGGGTTTGCCTTCGCGTCCGTCGAGCCGGAGCCCCGGGGCCGGGGCGAGGCTCGACCAGGAACTGGGTTTCCCCGAACAATCGAAGTCCGCGTCGACCACCGACCCGGAAGGGTCCGAACTCGACGATCGCCAAACGGGTCGAAAGGCACGCGCATGAAGGTCTACTGCCCCCAATGTGAGGGGACCTTTCGCGTTCAAGGACACGAGACCGGGACCACGTTCTCGTGCCCCTTCTGCGATACCGCGTTCTCCTATCGCGGTCGCAACGACCTCGTCGTCGCGGGATCGTCGGCCGAGCGAGTCCGCCACGAGACGGACTACGACGACAGCAGATCGGAGGAGGGTTCGGCGGGGACCGCGCACCGATCCTCGAAATCCGCGGAGACGGTCTCTCCGATGCCCCCTCCTCCGGTCCTTCCAGTGACGTCACCCGCCTGATCGATCGCAGGAAGGCTCCGCCTCCGCCGGACGAGATGACCGACCTCGCCCCGGGAGACGTCATCGCCGGATACCGGCTCGAGGAGGTGATCGGGGCGGGTGGCATGAGCGTCGTCTTCCGGGCCACCCAAGTCTCGCTCGGGCGAAGTGTCGCGTTCAAGGTCCTCCGCAAGGACCTCGGGACCGATCCCGAGTTCGCCGAACGTTTCCGCACCGAAGCCCGCGCGCTCGCCGAGTTGAGCCATCCGAACATCGTCGCGGTGTACGACCAAGGGGAGCACGACGGCAGCTACTACTTGGTGATGGAGTACATCGACGGGGTCAGCCTGCGCGATGTGATGGAAGATCATCGCCTCAGCCCGGCCGATGCGCTGAAGATCGTCCCGGACCTCTGTGGCGCCCTCGAGTACGCGCACTCCAAGAACATCATCCACCGCGACATCAAGCCGGAGAACATCCTCGTCGACCGGGCGGGCGTCCCCCGAATCGCAGACTTCGGGCTGGTCCGGATCGTCGGGGACACCGAGCCCGCCACGAGACTGACCAAGACGCAAGCGATCCTCGGAACACTCGACTACATGGCCCCCGAGCAGCGGGAGGGCGTGCGCGACATCGATCACCGCGCGGACATCTACTCGCTGGGTGTCGTGCTCTACGAGATGCTCACCGGAGAGCTGCCCATCGCTCGCTTCCCGCGACCTTCCGAGCGAGTCGATGTCGGCAGCGGAATCGACGAGATCGTGCTCAAGGTGCTCGAGAAGGACCGGGACCGTCGGTACCAGCGAGCGAGCTTCGTCGCCCAGGACCTGACCCGGGCGCAGCACGGTCCCCTCACACCCCACCCCGATCACGACGCCGCGCCGAGCACCGTGGCCGGTCGACTCATCTCGATGGGAACCTCGTTCTCGTTCTTCTTCTTCACCGTCGTCTACGTGGTCATCATGATCGCCAGCGGTCACGACGAAGACTCGATCTGCCTCGCGACGGGGATCGCGATCCCGTTCTACCTGGGACAACTGGTCCTGAACGGGCTCTTGCCCCGACCCGTCGTGCGGCCCAAGAACTTCTTCGTGCGTCACCCGGTTCTCGCCTTCGGCTCGTTGGCCGTGGTCACCGCCATCGCCGCGGAGAACGGTCTCGAGGAGGAGCCGGCGCTGCTCCTCCTGGGGCTGTTGATCTCCTGCGGAATCTTGATCTGGGCCTGGCGTCGGAAGATCTTCCGCGGGTCGTCCAACGAGCCGGCGTTCGTCCCGTGGGCGGGACCGCCGCAGGGCTACGAGGATCTCCGTTCCGGTCGACTCCCGCGCGCCACGCGAGAGGCGGTCCATCGGTACGCCGGTCGCGCCCGACGATGGGTGGAGGAGAACGGGCAGGGACATCGGCAACGCCGCGCCCAGCGTCATGCCGATCGTCGTGGTCCAGAGGCACCGGTCCGAGCGATCCCCGTGAACGACAGCGGCGGGTCACTCTCGCCCGCTCCCACCGACACGGGCATCGGCGACGACGGCGCCCTCGGGGGCGCCTCGGAGGCGGCGGGGACTCCGCCGAAGCGCGAGAAGCCGTTGAGCGTCTCCACTCTGTTCGCGTTCATCGTGATGCTGCCGACGATCCTCCTGACGATCGCGATGATCATCCTCGTCTTCGGCTTCGATGGCGTCCTCGCGCCGCTTCAGCTGCCGATGTCCTATCGCGAGGCGCATCACATGTTCGAGGGGCTCTGGTCGGCACCGATCAACAGTCTCGAGAAGATCGTCACGTTGGTTTCGCTGGTACCGCTCGCGCTCCTCGTCCCCCCGTTCGTCCTGCTCTTCATCGCAGTGCCGGGAATCATCGGAAAGCGGCGACGTGGAGTCGGCCTGTTCGCGGCGACGGCCATCCTGTTCGTGCTGGAGTTCGTCGGTCTCGCGGGCGTGAGTACGCGGATCGGACACGAAGGTCACTCGTACGCGAGCACCGCGAGTCGACACCTTCCGTCGGGTCACACCCAGCGTCAGGACGATCTCCTGAAGAGCCTGCAACACGCCGCGGGTTCGGATTCGATCGGCTATCGGGCAGCTCTGCTCCACCGAGCCAACCTGCTGGCGGAGTCGACCGAGGCGCCGCTGGCAGCGCGCACCCCGCTCATCGAGATCGCGACCGACGTCAGCACGACGACCAACCTGCGCATCGCCGCACTGCTCCTGTTGGAGCGGCTGTTCGGCGATCGGCTCTTCATGGATCCGATGGCGGACCCCAATGCGCCGCCGAACTGGACCCATACGTTCCTGCGCAACGTCGAACACCGGTCGACGCCCTACGCGCTCCGACAGGCGTTCGAGCACACCGTCCAGACCTGCGCCCCGCCGAATGGGACCGCGGAGGCGGAGGCGAACTACTGAGACTCACGGCGATCGCGTGGTGACGACGAGTTCGAGCGAAGTGGCGTGCCGCGCGATGGCCGAGTCCACGGCGGCGCGCTCCTCCGCGGTCGGTCTCCGTCCCGGCGCGCGCTCTCCGTGATGGCGCCGGAGGACGCGAAGTCGACCCCGAGCGCGGTCGACTTCGAGGTCCACGCGGCCGATCAACCGCTCCCCCGCGAGCACGGGTAGACAGTAGTATCCGTAGACCCGGTCATGAGCGCGCTTGTAGATCTCCAGGACTTGGTCGAAACCAAAGAGCAGCTCGACTCGAGATCGGTCCCACAGCACGGGATCGAACGGTGACAGCAGCACGCCGCGCGTCGGATCGGGACGCACCCTTCGAA
>JAGQRC010000125.1 GCA_020425835.1 Planctomycetota bacterium
GGAGCCGATCCGATCCGATGGCGTCCTCTGAGTCGATGAGGAGCCCCTTGATCTGCTAGGAGTACGGCACCGAGGTCACGTCGCACGCTCTCGCGAGGGAGCCGAGTGACGGAGCCGACCGATCGCCGCCAACACCGCCGCGATCAATGCCCCGGCGAGGGCGAGCGCCATGTCACGTTGCGCGTCCCAGATGTCCCCTTGTTGACCGTTGTAGTGGTCAGCCGTGTCCGGTGCCATCCCCACGGCGACACCCCATTCGAGCAGCTCGTAGATGGTTCCCGCCACGACGATCAGCTGGATCGAGAGGAGATCGATGGTCCGAGCGCGAACGCCGGGAAGCCGTTGCCGGAAGACCTGCGTCGCCGGGTGGAAGAACAGGACGCCGAAGAGGAAGTGGACGAGCCGATCGTAGTGGTTGCGCTTCCAGCCGAACCACTGGGAGATCGTGCTCCCGAAGCACGACTCGCTCCAGCGATCGTAGGGGACGTTGGAGTAGAGATACTTCGCCCCCACGATGTGGAGGAGCAAGAAGATGAAGAACGCGGTGTAGGAGAGATCGTCCCAGGTGTGGCGTCGCGCTCGAACCACCAACCAGATCACGAAGCCGAGGGTCGGAACGTGATGCAGACCGAGGTCGAGTGGCGTGGCCAGCGGTCGGTAGACGCCCCAGGCGAGGGCGAGACAGAACCCGACGAGCAGGCTCCAACGGTAGGGCGTCAGGATCGGGCGCGCCGAGGGCGAGCGATCCGGTGAGCTCGCACGGCTCAACGCTCCGAGCGAGCGTGCGGAAGGATCAACCGGACCCGCGCCCCGGAGTCTCGCCGCTGGATCGCCACCGTTCCGCCGTAGTGCTGCGCGAGGCCGAGCGCGATGGGAAGACCGAGGCCATCCGAGCTCGGCTTCGTCGTCCAGAACGGATCGAAGACGTGCGGGAGTTGATCGAGATCGAATCCCGGTCCCTCGTCCCGGACCTCGACCGCGAGCATGTTCCCTTCCGTGACGGGTACGGGCGTGAACCACCCCTCCTCGCTCATCACTCTCGGCACGATGGTGATCGAGATCGGATGATAGGTCCCCTGGGACTCGACCGCGTTGCGGACCAGCGCTCGCAGGATGAGGCTCAGGTCGTCGTGGTTGGCGACCACGGAGCACGAGTGGCTCGGCGACGGCGTCGCCACCAGGGCGTTGGAGAGATCGAGCGAGCGCACCAAGGAACCGACGTCGATCGACTCCACCGCCCGGTGGACGGAACCGGTCACCTGAACGAGGTGACGGCCGAGGCGCTCCAACCGTTTCACGCACGCGCTCATGTCCTCGAGGTAGTCGGCGGGGATCCGATCGCGGACGCGCCTCGCCACCATCTCGTCGAAGGAGACGAGGGGGACCAGGGCATTGTTGAGCCGATGCGCCACCGCGCCCGCCATCTGCTTGGCCGCTTCCCATCGCGCGCTGCCCGCGGGCTGGGCTCTCCCGGTCCCACTCTCGCCCACTCGCTCCTGCCGGGCGAACGCGCGGGCGAGGGCAACTCGCAACTGCGACTCGGTGAGTCCGTCCTTCGAGACGTAGTCGCTCACCCCGGAGTCGAAGGCTCGATCCAACAGCCCCTCGTCGGTGATCCCGGTGATCAGGACGATCGGGAGTTGCCGCTGCGCGGGCTCCTGAGATCCCCGCAGGAGACGCACGATCGAGAGACCATCGACGTCCGGCAGCTCGTGATCGAGGAGCAGGCAGTCGAACGACTGCTCTTCGAGTTCGCGGAGTCCCTCGGCGCCGGTCGCGACGACTCGGACCGCGACCGGTCCGGCTCCGTCCTTGGATCGGAGGAAGCGTTGGATCCGTCGTTGGTCGACCGTGTCGTCTTCCACCAACAGGAGATTGCGAAGTCTCATGTCACTGCCATTCAGGGAGCTGGGACGTCGTCCAGTACTCCCGGAGCGTTCGGATCACCTCGACGAACTCATCGAAGTCTCGCTCCTTCACGAGATAACCGGCGGCCCCCAGTTCGAAGCTCTGATCGCGATCGGTCGTCTGAGTCGATGTCGTCAGAACGACCACCGGGATGACGCGGAGCTTCTGGTCGCGCTTGATCTCTTGCAGGAACTCGAGCCCGTTCATCGCCGGCATGTTGAGATCGAGCAGGATCAACTGCGGACGAAATCGCTGGGAACGCAACCCGCGAAGCGCGCTCTCGCCGCTCCCGGCCGTCGAGAGCTGACCCTCGACTCGCGCGACGCGGAACGCGCGCTGGACCGTCTTCACGTCGAGCCGATCATCATCGATCAAGAGAACATCGATACCGGGACCCATCGGCCTCCGATCACTCTTCGAGCGTCTCCACCGCGCGGCTTCGACCTCGCGTTGCACCCGACATCCCGTGGCGATCAACGGTAGCAGTATCACCGTTTTCGCCGCGTCCGGAATCCCAATCTCGGGCGCCCTTCTCTCGGGACGCCGCGGGACTCCCCGGTGCCGGCTCCGGAGGGAGCGGCTCCTTGAGCACGGTGAAGTAGAACGTCGACCCCTCGCCGACCTCCGACTCGACCCAGACCTCGCCCCCGTGCTGCAGGACGATCCGACGCACGAGGGAGAGTCCGACCCCCGTCGACTCGATCTCGTCACGGGGTTGGAGCGTCCGGAAGACCTCGAAGATCCGCTCGAAATGGCGCGGCTCGATTCCGATCCCCGTGTCCCGCACCGCGAACAGCCAGCGCTCGTCCCGGTCCTCGAAGGTGATCGAGACTCGCCCGTTGGGTTTGCCCATGTACTTGACCGCGTTGGAGACGAGATTCTGGACGAGCTGCTCGAACTGGGTCTCGTCGAAGATCACGTTCGGCAGATCGGGATCGACGAAGACCTGAATCCCGTCGGGAATCTCCAACGACTCGACGATGTTCCGCACGATGTCCCGCGTCGGCAACTCGATCGGGACGCGTTCGGTTCGGCCGAGTCTCGAGTAGGCGAGGATGCCATCGATCAGTCGGCCGAGGCGATCGCACCGCTGCGCCATGATCTGGAGGTTGTCCCGCCCCTCCTCGTCGATCTTGTCCGCGTAGTCCTCGAGCGTCCACTGCGCGATCGAAGTGATGCCTCGCAGCGGCGCCTTGAGATCGTGCGAGACCGCGTGCGCGAAGGAGTCGAGATCGTGGTTGCGTTCCTCCAACTCCTTGGCGTACCTCCGCAGCTCCCGCTCGGAGTCCTTCCGCTCGGTCACGTCGACGATCACGCTCAGTGCCATCAGGCCGGCATCGGTCCGCATCGGATTGAGACCGATCTCCACCGGGAACTCGGTGCCATCCTTGCGGACGGCGTAGAGCTCGCCTCCTCCCTTACCCATCTGGCGCGTCACCGGGCTCGCGAAGTAGGCCGCTCGACTTGCGGGATGCTCCGGTCTGAAGCGAGGCGGCACGAGGACCTCGACCCGTCGACCGACGAGCTCCTCCCGCGTGTACCCGAACAGTCGCTCCGCTTCCGAGTTGACGAGGACGATCTCGCCCTGGTCGTTCGACATCAGCATCGCGCTCGGCGCCGACTCGACGACGCGCTCGAACCGTGCCTCCGCTTCGATCCAATGCGTGAGGTCCCGCGCGACGACGGTGAAGTGGCCGTTGCTCGCGCGAGTGATCGAGAGCGACAGGCGAACGGTGGACCCATCCGCACGGACGCCGTCCACTCGAGCATCGAGCAGCAACGCACGCGACTCCGAAGACTTCGCCTCCAACGTCGCGAACATCGGGATCTCCGGCATCAGCTCATCGATCCGACGGTCGAGCAGGGATTCCGGCCCCTGCTGGAAGAGTCGCTCCGTCGCCGGGTTCGCGGAGAGGATCCGGTGATCGGCGTCGACCAACAGAATTGCGTCGGCCGCGCTCTCGAGGACGCTCCTCAATCGCTCCTCGCTGATCTTCAGGAGCTCGGCCTGTTCTCGCGCGTCTCGCGCGATGTTCATCGCTGCGGCGCGGGACCGCTCGACCTGCTCCGTGCGCTCGGTGACGCGCTCGTCGAGCTGCCGGTTGAACCCCTGCAGTTGCTCGTTGGCCCGCGCGAGGTCCCGGGTTCGATCGCGCATCAACGAACAGAGGAAGACCCCGGCTCCGCCGAGGAACGAGAGCGCCAACAACGCGACGGACAAGGCGGTGGGAAGGGGCGTCCGCAAGCTGGCGACGGTGGTCGACGTGGGCTCGACGCTCAACTCGAAGGGGAACGGAACACGGATCGCCATCGATCGGGACCATCGCGACTCCGACGTCGATGCCGCCGGGCTCCGGATCCGCGCGGAGTATCCCAACGCCTCCACCGCACGCGCGGCTTCGCCGGCCAGCAGGCTCGGCAACCCGACCCAGAAGCGGAGACGACGTCCGTCGGGGAGGTCTCGCTCGCCTTGGCCCGCCTCGGCGACGCTCCACTTCATGCCCCCCGGAGTCGGCTCGCCATCGGAGTCGCGCGTCTGCGCGAACTCCGTCGAGTCGACGGAGTCGATGATCTCGCCGTCGCTCTCGAGCCAGGCGACGGACCGCAGACCCGGTGCCGCGGCGAGCACCGCGCGTGCGTCGTCCTCCCAACGACCTCGGTCTCCGGCCATGGCCGCTTCCGCAAGGCGGTCGAGCGCACGATCGACCCCCGAGAGCCGATGCTCGACGGCACTTCGGATCAACGCGAGCACCGACTCGGTGGTCCGGTCCACGAGGTCATCCTGCTGCGCCTGGAGCGCCTTCCAGGAGAGGAGCGAGAAGGTGACGAGGATCGCGGTGGCGGCGACGCCCGCGAGCGTGGCGCGAAGGGTCATGGGGTTCCCTCCGCTTCGAGCTCTCCGAAGTCGAGATCGAACTCCGGAGGCTCGCCGAGCCGCTCTCGGAGCTCGTTGATCCGCACCTTGAGGGCGATCATCCGCTCTTCACGACCGACGGCGAGATCGTGGAAGCACTCGAGGTCGGTGTTGACCGCGCGAAGCCGGTCCTCGATCCGCCGACGCTCGGAGACCTCTGCCTCGAGCTCGCGATTGACCTGCTCGATGGTCGGGATGCCGAGCGCGCGGGGAATCAGCGGGATCAGAACGACGACGGTGCCCCAGGAGACGAGTGCGGTGATGGCTTTCAGGACGCCGGCCGCGCGATAGACCGGATGCCAGAAGATGACGGCTTCGAGGAGGTGCCCCGTTCCGCATGCGAAGATGAAGGCACCGAACAGCCAGAACACCCGGGGGAACGGCGCATCGCGACGACGGAGGATGAAGAAGAGCAGTGCACAGGGGATCGCCATGTAGGCCCCCCAGATCGCGACGTCGGAGACGATATGGAGCCAACCGTGCCCCGAGCTCCAGGTGCCACAGTGCCACCGAGCCGGGAAGTCGCGCGTGTCGAACAGATCGCGGAAGAACGGCATGCTGCCTCCCAACGTCGGACCGCAGCGGCAACTGCCGTTCGGTCCGAGGCCGGCGCTCGACGGTGGAAGCACACGTCGAAGGCGGAGTTCAGGCGGGCGCCCAGCTCGATCAGAGGTCACCTGGTGTCGAGAACCTACTCGTTTCCGCGCACGAAGGCAGCCCCCGGACCCCGATTCCCCTTCCGGCGGCGGAACGCCGAGGCGTCAGGCCAGTTCGCGACGTCCCTCGAGGATCGTCTCGATCAGGCGGTCCCGCTCGACGGGCTTCGGCAAGTATCCCGAGCACCCCGCCGCGAGACACTTCTCGCGCGCCCCCTCCAGGGCGTGCGCGGTCAGGGCGATCACCAGCCCCTCGAAGCCGCGCTCCCGGATCTCTCGCGCGGCGTCGTATCCATCCATGAGCGGCATCGAGATGTCCATGAGGACGACGTCGTAGTCGGTGTCGTCGTGTCCGGCGCAACGAACAGCGTCCACACCGTTGTCGACCCGAGTGACTCGTGCGCCCTCGCGACGCAGATAGTGCTCGACCAGCCGCGCGACGTCGTCGCTGTCCTCGGCGAGGAGCACGTGGAATCCGCGTAGCTTCTTCTCTCCCTTGTCGGCCGGGCGATTCGTCTCGGACGAAGCGGCGACGAGGCTGACCTTGCTCCGGTCCGGCACGGTGACCGTGAAGCTCGACCCCTGCCCCACGCGGCTCTGGACGTCGATCGTCCCCCCGAGTAGCCGCACCAGGCTCTGGGTGATCGACAGACCGAGCCCCGTGCCCCCGAAGTGCCGCGTCGTGGAATCGTCCGCTTGCACGAACGGGTCGAAGACGCGACCGAGCTGCTCCGGGGTCATGCCGATCCCGGTGTCGCGCACCGTGAACACCACCCTCGGCAACTCGTGCACCGAGTCGCGACGCCACGCCACATCGATCTCGACCGAACCCTCCCTCGTGAACTTGATCGCGTTGGAGATCAGGTTCAGGAGGATCTGCTGGACCCGGACCGGATCGCTCGAGATGCGACGCGGGAGCGACGGATCCAACTCGACCCGGAGGTCGATCCCCTTCGCCTTCGCCCTCGCCGTGAACATGTCCTCGACGTGACGGATCATCGAGATCACGTCCGTGTCGACGATCTCCACGGTCATCTGTCCCGCCTCGATCTTCGAGAGGTCGAGGATGTCGTTGATCAGCGCCAGCAGATGGTGGCCGTTTCGGTGGAGGGCCTCGAGCGCTCGCACGTGCTCGGGCGCGCCGCTCTCCTTGAGTTCGTCGAGCAGGAGATCCGTGTATCCGAGGATCGAGGTCATCGGCGTCCGGATCTCGTGGCTCATGTTCGCCAGGAACGCGCTCTTGGCCCGTGCCTCCCGTAGCGCATGGTCACGAGCCTGTCGCAGCTCGTGATGCCGCAGCTCCAGCTCCTGCTCGAGTCGCGCCCGGCCCATCGCGCTCTGCAGCGTGCGATGGAGCAGCTCCTCGTCGACCTGGTCCTTCAGCAGGTAGTCCGCCGCTCCCGCCTTCATCGCGTCGACCGCGAGGTCGGTGCGGTCGGTCGCCGTGATCATCACCACGGTCGCGAACGGACTCCGCTCCAGGATCCGGCGCAGCACATCCGGACCATCCATGTCGGGGAGCCGGTGGTCGAGGAGGACGCACTGGGGGGCCATGGACTCGAAGATCCGCAGCCCTTCATCGGCGGACTCCGCTTCGAGGATCACGTACCCCTTGCGACGCAGCAAACGAGCGTAGGTCTTGCGATCGATGGGGTCGTCATCGATCACCAGGAGCTTCACGGTCCCCGGGTCGCAGGCGCTGGAAGACTTCATTCAGATTTCGCTGTTCATGGCGCATTGAATGAGCGGCAACAGAGTGTTCGAATCGAACGGCTTGCTCAGGAAGGCGATTCCGTGCTCGTCCATGGCGAGATCGAAGAACTCCGGATCGCTCCGTCCCGTCATGAAGATGATCGGCACGTCGGCGAGGGCGGTGTCCTCACGCACGGCGCGCGCCACGGCGAAGCCGTCCGCGCGCGGCATCGAGACGTCGAGGATCACCAGGTCCGGGGAGACCTCCTTGGCTGCGCGAATCGCCTCCGCGCCGTCCCGGCTGGCGACGACCTCGAAACCCTCCAGCTCGAGCCGAATGCTCAGCGCGTGCAGGAGACGAGGGTCGTCATCCGCGATCAGAAGCTTCTTCATCGATCCCCTCCGACTCGATCGTCAGGCCCACTGGACTTGCAGTGCCTTGCGAACCTCCCGCAGGACCTGCTCGGAGTCGAAGGGCTTCTCGAGGAACGCGACCGGACCCCATTGCTCGGCCTGCTCGCGGAGATCCTTCCGCTTCGAAGCGGTGAGGAAGATGATCGGCAGGGTGGCGGTCTGGACGTTGTCGCGCAGACGCTCGGCCACGATCAGCCCGTTGCCGGCCGGCATGCTGATGTCGAGCAGCACGACGTCCGGGGTGTCCTCGATGGCCTTCTTGACGGCGGTCACGCCATCGTTCGCCTCCAGGACCTCGTAGCCCTCCTGCTTCAGGCGGACGGCGAGAGAGAGCGCAATGCGGCGGTCGTCGTCGACGACGAGGATCTTGGTCATGGTGACTCCTTGGTCGATACCGTTGAGAAGGCTAGGAGTCCGTTGAGAAACTGCTTTCGTGCAGAGAGTTCGAGATTCCGAGGCCGGTGCTTCCGACGAAACGCAGGCGTATTGGTGGATACGT
>JAGQRC010000126.1:0-2784 GCA_020425835.1 Planctomycetota bacterium
GTCCGGGCGAAGTCGGACTGATCCTATGCCCGACCGCGTGAGGTGTGGGCATCCGTCACCACCCGTCGAAACGCCGAGAGACTGCGCGCCGCCTCTCGACCCAGTGCCTTGGTCAGTTCCCAGTAGAAATTCGGACCGACGTCGTAGTAGAGCTCCCGCATATCCTCGGGGGCTCTGCGCTTCCCCCACAGAATGATGCCCGAGAGTCGGAACGCGGTGAACGAAGCGAGGTGTCGGCGGTCGGGATCGGCGACCCGGAACTGCGGCGGGATCCACGACTGATCCCCGAGGAGCCGGAACAGCCGCCCCGCGACCTCCGCGACCTGCTGGTCCTCGACGGTCGTCCCATCCAGCTCCCCGATGATCGAGTGCGCCTCCTCGAACAACCCGCGGAGTCGAGGATGGCCCGCCCCGAGGATGCGTCGGTGCGGCGCGTCGTGTCGCGCCTCGAGATGTTCGCGATCCCCGGTGCGCAGGTGCTTCAACACGAGACGGGCGAGCCCGGCGCTCGCGTGGAAGTTCCCGACCGCCCAGACCCGGAACCAGGCGTTGAACAACTCGGGCGCGCGAAAGGCGAGATAGGCCCCGTGCACCATCCGATCGGCGACGTCGAGATTGGCGCCGGAACAGTCCTCGAGCGACTCCTCGCCGTCCAGGCGCGCCGAACCCGTGGCGAGGATACGGCGAGCCACCTCGTCGACTCCGATCAGAGTCATGGTCATGCCCCCGGAGAAGAGCGGATCCACGAAACCCGCCGCATGCGGAAGCAGGCACCACCGATCACCGGTGATCGACGGAGAACGGTACTGCAATCGCCCGGTCTTCACCCAGGAACGGACCGGTCGAGCCGACTGGAACTGATCGGCGACGGTCGGGAAACGCTCGACGAACGAGAAGAACTCCTCCTCCGCACCGAGGTCGTTGTCCGGGTGTTTCGAGCGATCCAGTGTCAGGCCGACGCTGCACACCGGGTTGACCGCCGCCGAGTGGTTGTCGAACGGGATCACCCAGAACCATCCGCCGTCGAAGAGATGGTGCAGCGTACCCTGATCCGGAGGGCTCGGCAGGTCGCCTCTCGGTTGCCGGCGCACGCCGACCATGTGGGTGAAGATCGAGCGCGAGTCCACCCGCTGCGTGACCTCTCCTCGTGCCGCGAGGACCGAGCGATGTCCGGAGCCATCGACGACGAAACTCGCTCGATGCCGATCGCTCGGTGTCTCGATCGTCACTCCATCCGCGTCGACCGCGATCCCCTGGACCGGAGAGCGCTCACGGTAGACCGCACCGCGGGAGATGGCGACTGCCGTCAACCAGTGGTCGAGATCCGGGCGATAGACGTGGCTGTCCGGACCGAGCGGGTAGGTCATCGTTCGGAACTGGAACGAGTGCTCGTCCCGGACGACGCGACCCGGAGTGTGATGCAAGAAGCTGAAGTTGCGCTTCACCCCCGAGTTCGCGCTGACGTGATGGCGCAGGGACTGGAACTCGGCGATGTGGGCGAGCTCCGGGAGGTCGTAGGCCGCGGCGAGCAGCCGGGCGCGCGCACCGAACTCCGGCACCACCGACTCCCCGATCGCGAACCTCGGATGCGAGCCCGCCTCGAGGAGGAGCACGCTCTTCCCCGCGCGGGCGAGGATCGCCGCGAGGGTCGACCCCCCGATGCCGGAACCGATGATGGCGACGTCGTACGGAGTCATGTCAGAAGTCGGTTCGGCGGAACTTGGAGTAGGCGAGCCCGAGGGTGACGAGCAGCCAGATCGCCGCGACCACGATGGGCTGGGGATCGATCGGGGCGAGACTCAGACAGCTGCGGCCGGCGACCTCGTTCAAGAACTTGAGATTCGGGAGGTAGTGTGCCTGGGCCAGCAACCCGTCGAGGAAGGGCACCTCTCGAGACCACCCCGTTCGATGCAAAGTCACCATACCGGAGATCACGCTGTCGATGACCAGGAAGAACACGTAGCCCATGACGACGGCGAAGGCGGTGCTCCGCGTGAGCACACCGATGAACGCGATGATGGCGTAGAGCACGGACGCCGAGAACAGCTGGAGGGGAAGCGCCTGGAGGACTCTCACGTGCCAGACTCCGGTGGAGAGCCCGACGCCGATCAGGATGACGACGTAGGCGACGCTGACCGAGAACGCGTAGAGGGCCAGCCCACCCAGGTACTTCCCAGTGAAGACCTTCAGCCGGGTCAATGGCTTCGAGAGGACGATGTCCACCGCGCCCGACTCCAACATGTTCGGGAAGTAGGCGGCGCTCGCGCCGATGAACAGCAGCATGCTCAGCAATGAGATCAACGTCACGGCAGCGAGCATCCAGACCTCGACCCCCTTCTGCAGCGGCGTCAGCGTCTTCCCTCGGTCTCGCGCCTCCTCGAGCGCCGCGGCCAACTCGGTGTTGCGCTCGCGTTCCTTCTCGTCGGCCGGGTTCCCGCGGATCTGTCGCTGCGTCACGACGGAGAGAGAGTAGTTGACCTCCCAGCTCTCGGATGCCCAGTTCGCCGGTTGCTCGATGAATCGCAATCCGAAGCGCTTCGTCCCGTCCGGATCCGTGTGCACTCTCGGCCAACCGACGAAGACGACGCAGAGGATGGCCAACAGGACACCCAAGATGATGAACACCACCTGTTGCTTGGACTGACGCCAGGTGTCCGCGACGATCGCGAGGAACTCACTCATCGTCGGCCACCGTCCCGTTGCTCGACAGCAACCCCAGAAAGACATCCTCGAGGCTCGCGCGAGTCGGCGACACCGCGTAGACGGCGACCGCCGCCGCACGCA
>JAGQRC010000126.1:2809-8065 GCA_020425835.1 Planctomycetota bacterium
CCTCGCCGATGCCCTCCTCGTCGTCCAAGGTCATCACGAACTCCGACGGACCGGCTCGCTCGGCACCGCGAGCGGAGAGCGCCGACCAGACCGAGTCCGGGATCGACCCGGTCCGGAAGGCGACGCGCACGCCGGTTCCGGAGCGGAAGGCGAGTGACCGGATCCCTTCGATGGAGTCGTGAGCGACGACTCGGCCTCGGTCGAGGATCGCGACACGATCGCAGATCATCTCCACTTCGCTCAGGAGGTGCGAGTTCAGGAACACGGTGCAACCCCGCGCACAAATGGACCGGATCACCTCGCGAACCGCCTTGCGCCCGACGGGATCCACGCCGTCGGTGGGCTCATCGAGGAAGATCACCGCGGGATCGCCCAGCATCGCCTGCGCGAGCCCCACGCGCTGCTTCATCCCTTTCGAGTACTGGGTGACTCGGTCCCCCGCGCGATCCGACATTCCGACGATCGCGAGCTTCTCCTCCGTCTCACGTCGGAGTTCCGCACCTCGAAGCCCGGACAGCCGCCCGAAATAGTGGCAGACCCCGCGGCCGCTGAGGTACTTCGGAAAGCGATGACCTTCGGGCAAGTAGCCGATGCTCCGACGAGACTCTCGATCCCGGATGTCCCTCCCCAGCAGCGTCGCGGTCCCCCCCGACGGCCTCACGATCGACAACAGACACTTCACCAACGTCGACTTCCCCGCGCCGTTGGGCCCCAGCAGCCCGAAACACGAGCCGCGAGGAACGTCGAGTGAGACTCCGTCGAGCGCCGCGATCGGGCCGTAGCGCTTGCCCAACCCTCGTGTCGAAACTGCGAACTCCAATGAGGCACCTTCCGTCGACGCGATCCGCTCGTCGCCGTGTCGCACAGCGTCGAGCATCCGAGATCTCCCATCAACGGGACCTGGGGCGCCGCCCCTCGCGCCGAGGCGCTGGACGTACGGTGGGCGTCCCCCGATCTCGACGCACGGAGCCGAGTCGGGACCGCTTGGGGTTGACGGTGACGCTGGCTTCCCGGATACCGCCGGGTTCGGGAGTGGGCACGGCCCCTCTCGTGGCCCCATCAACGGAAGGTCGGACTCGTGAGCGAGTTGAGCAAAGATCCCTGGCGAACCACGAGCATCGCTCTGAAGTGGTGCACCCGAACGACCCACGAGAAATGGCGACAAGTCGGGCTCGGCGTGTTGCAGCGCGGACTGGAGCAGCGCGGCGACGTCGACGCCGGTCGACAGGTGATCGCGGTACACGGCAACCGCCATCACCGCGCGCTCATGGAGCGCTGCCTGGAGGAGGACACGGGTCGCTTCTGGGACCTCGTCTACAAGTACTGGCGCCCCCGCGGACCCCACGACGGGGTCAGTCGAGAGTCGATCGACCTCGCCGAGTTCCGCGAAGAGCTCGAGTGATCGTTCCGTCCGGTCGGCGGGCGTCTCGTCGGCCGACCGGACGGATCGCACTTTTCCGCGGTTCGATCTTGCGCGGACGCACCCCCGGCCGTATCACCCATAGGGTTGCCCAATGATTGCAAAGACCAATTTCCCGCTCGTGCTAACGCTCGTTGACGTGCCCCCTCCGTCGGCATAGCCTTTCCGAAGTGGCCTGGGGCTTGGGTTTGGCGAGATGTCGCGCTCTTCGAACGACGTCGCATCCATCGAAGAGCCTGCGCTCGTTTCAATCCCTCACGTCATGTATACGGGGGACCGAACTCGACCATGGATCGACGAAGCAAGACACCTGTTTCTTCGTTGCCCATTCCCCTGCTCCTCGGCCATCTCGTCGTCTTGTTCGTCGAGCCTTTCGGAGACCGAGCGCCTTCGCTGCAACCGCTCTTCTGGCCATCGTGCGGGACGGCGCTCGCCCTTTTCCTCTTGTCGCCCCCTCGAGTCTGGCCATTGACGGTGTTCGGTCTCGTCGCGGCCGACGGACTCGTCTACTACGCGACCGGGGGCGGATATCCCGGGATCGACGTTCCGCGACACGTCGCCGCCCTGGTCGCTGGAGCGGCGCTCCGACCACTTCTCGGTGACAGACCGGACGCGACGAGAACTCGAGAGCTCGTCTGGCTCGTCACGATCGGCTGCGTCGCGGCCCCATTGCTCGCGGCTCTCGTTCGATCGCTGCTCCCCGGATTCCACGATGGTGCCCTCGAGATCGAGTGGAGCAGTGATGGACTCGGGGTCCTGATCGTCGTTCCCCTCGTGCTTTCCTTGCACTCGAAGTCCGAGCGGCAGCTCAGCACCTCGACGATCCTCGAGATGACGCTCACGCTGCTCGTCACCGGTCTCGCCATCCCGGTCTTTCTCGACTCCACGGTGCAGAAGAGCGACTCCTTCACGGACTTCCCGTACGCCCTCCTCCCCCTGGTGCTCTGGTGCGCCTATCGGTCGCGATTGTTGATCCTCACCCTCCAACTCCTCCTGATCGCCACAGCGACGGTGACCCTCGGGCCGGACCAGCGAGGGGAATCCAGTGCGCTCTCCGACCAAGTGTTCCTGTGGACCCTGTCACTCACCGCGCTGTTCCTCGGCGTCGCGTCCAAGGAGCGGAAGCGGGCCATGGACTCGACGCTGAGAATGCACGACGCCTTGTCGCGCTTGGAGAAGCAAGAGCTCCCCGCACGCGTCGCGTCGGGGATCGCCCACGACTTCAAGAACGACCTCCTGGTCATCTCGGGATGGCTCGAGGAGCTCGAGGCCTCCGCCGACCTCAGCGACGGGGACTCACAGGAAGCCTTGCGGTTCATGCGCGCGGCGCTCGGACGATCCTCGGATCTCGCGCATCGGCTCCTGCGCCTCGGGGACGACACGCCACTTCGTCGCCCGGGAACACTCGCCGTCCGAGACTACCTCGACGCGAGTGTCCGGGCCTGGGGGTCCATCGTCGGCGGTCGACACACCCTCAGCCTCCGCGACGTCCCCGCCGTCGCCGTCGCAGCGGTCCCCGATGAGCTCGAGCATGCGCTGATCAACCTGATCCTGAATGCCCGCGATGCGATGCCGCGCGGCGGAGACATCGTGCTGGAGGGGGACCTCCGGAAGATCCGCAAGGAAGATCGCGTCGACTATCCCGAGCTCAAGCCGGGGACGTACGCCCGGATTCGAGTCATCGACAGCGGCGTCGGGATCACTGCCGAGAACGCGGACCGCGTGTTCGAACCGTTCTTCTCGACCAAACGAAACAGCGGGGGCTCGGGACTCGGGCTCTCGTCCGTCGCGTCGTTCGCGAGGAAGTACGGCGGGACGATTCGATTCGAGTCCATACCCGACCGCGGGACGACGTTCACGCTCTACCTGCGCGTCACCCCGGAGTATGCGAAACCGACGAGCTCGTTCGGTGCCGAGCGATCGAAGTCACCCGACGAGTCCCCGCCGACCTCCGGACCTCCCGGGACCCGCTCGCGTCGACCCGAGGGTTGGGGAGACTTCGAGCCGGCGTGACCCGACGCCGTGGGAACGCACTGGAACTTGCGCGATGCCGTTGAGGTGGGTGCGCGATGAGTCCGCTACGGTGCTTGTGCGACGGACTCGAAAGCGATCGCGACGAGCGTGAAGTCATCGACGACCGTCGCCCCCGACGCTCGCTCCACACCCTGCCGAATGCGCTCCGGCTCGGACGCGTTCGGACCCGTCGGGCCATCGCCCTCGAGGATCAGTTGCTCGAGATCGTCGACCGTCCAGCGCTGGCCGCTCGGCGTCTCGATGTCGTAGACGCCATCCGTGAACAGGTAGAGGCGAGAGCACGCCGCGACGACGACCGACTCGGTCGGGTACTTCCCCTGCGGAAGAATGCCGAGGGCGAGGCTCGGCGTCTGGAGCCGCACGACCTCGCCTTCGCCGGACGCGTCGACGAGCAGACCGGGAGGATGTCCCGCCGATGCGTACTCCAACCGCCGAGTCGCCGGGTCCCAGACGCCGTACCAGAGCGTGAAGAACAATCCACCGTGGTCGCGCATGCCGAACCGCGCGTTCAACGCGGACAGGACCTCGGCGGGTGATCCGAAGTCGACGTCCGGGAGCGAGCGCTTCTGGAGGACGTTGAGGATCGACACCGCGTGCAGCGCCGAACCCAACCCGTGCCCGGACACGTCCAGAACGTAGAACGACCAACGATCATCGGTCCGCTGGTACCCGAGTCCGTCGCCACCGAGCTGCTCGGATGGCACGAAGCACCAGTGAAACGCGATCTCCGGGTGGGAGATGGGTTCCGGAAGGAGCGCCTGGACGTAGCGCGCCGCACGCTCGAACTCGGAGCGTTGTTGCCCCTGCGCCTCGACCTGGTCCGGTGCGCGACACTCGTGTCGCAGCGCGGTTCCGCCGACGCGCAGCAGCATCCCGACCGGCAGCGTGGCGGTCCCCTCGACTCGAGTGCCACCGATGAACGTGCCGTTCGTGCTGCCGAGGTCGGCGACGGTGAGCGCCGGTCCGTCGCGCCGAATTCGACAGTGGCGGCCCGACACCGACGGATCGTCGAGAACCAAACCGGGTCCCTTGCGACCGATCTCCAGGGACTCGCCATCCTCGATCACGACGCGCCGCCCGCGACTCGCCCCCTCGGTGAACACCAGCGAGTGCTCGAGCGCATCATCCTCACCGCCGGGGAGCGGCCCCTGGATCATGGTGGTGTAGTCGGCCATCGCAGCTCCCTCACCGGTCCACCGACGCCGGAGATCGTGACGCGACTCGGACTCCCTCGGGACCGAGGGCACCCGGAGTCGCCGACTCGCCTGCGAACTCGGGTCGTGACGGAGAGAGCGTAGCGGACGCGGCGGTCCACGATCAACCGACGAGCCGAGCGTCGGGTCGAACACCGGGTTCTGATCCCCACCCGCCCGCACTGTTCACGAGCCCGCGGCTACGAAGCCACAAGACACCCGCCGGCTGCGTCATACGAACGAACTCGATCCTCGAAGACCCATACTGGTCGCCTCCGGTCGACTCCGTCCGTCTTTGTTGCCAGCGAACGCCCCATCAGCCCGGTCCTCGGCGACTCTGGCTTTGTCGCAGCTCCTCGATGGAGTTACCCGCTCCTCGGCATCTCCAGGCAAACCCGGAAGCCGGAGTCTTCGGTCGCGCTCCCCATGTCGAAGCGCTCTCGGATGCGGCACGCGGATTCCCCCTCCAGATAGGAGCCGCCGCGCACGATGTAGCGGCCGCGACTGGCGGAGCGATCCCGGCACCACTCGACGACGTTGCCGATCATGTCGCACAACCCGAGCTTGGGGCTCGGGGGGAACTGCTTCACCGGTGCCGTGGTGTCCTTC
>JAGQRC010000127.1 GCA_020425835.1 Planctomycetota bacterium
CGCCCCCGGCCGCTTCGACGAGCTGCTGCCAGAGCGGGACCATGGCGGGCATGTGCCGCTCGAGCGCGCGCTGGCACTCGAAGTAGGTCGGCCGTGGACCGCCGTTCTCCTGGAAGTACCAGCGCTCGTAGCTCGGCCAGAGCCGCTCGAAGCGCGCTCGAAGGTCGGCCCCGGGTGTCGGCTCGTCGATCGCGGTCAGTCTCAGATGCACGCTCACAGGATCTTGAACGCCCCGCTCGCGATCTCGACCGGCTCCTCCGCGCGCGGAAGCAGCGGTTGCCCCTGGTAGTGGGCGTGGATCCCGTGGATCCAGGCCCGTGCGCGATCGGTCAACTCGAAGTCCTCGGTCATCAACCGTCCCCGTGTGATCAGGATCCCCAGGTCGGCCCCCTCGTAGCGATAGTCGCCGGGCCCGGTGATCCGCAGCCAGAAGCCCTCGTTGGGCGTTTCGACGGCGCGGCGGTGGTAGTCGAAGCGAGAGTAGTCGAGACCGCCCGCGCCGAGGCGCCAGATCCCGGACTCCGGCGCCGCGACGACTTGATCGACCGAATCGAGCGGGTGCTTGATCACCAGCTGGCTCCACTCGTCGATGTTGTCCGGGTCGGCCCAGCGCTGGTTGAGCTCGTCGACGTCGAACTCGAAGTCGACGTCGGAGAACTCCAGCAGGTGGAACAGGAAGAGCGGCGCGTCCGCATGGGCGAACGCGGCGTGGTTGGTGATGCTGCTTGCGCCGGTGATCCGCGGGTTGAGCTCGCCGAGGTAGATCTCGCCGTCGTCTTGGTCGATCAGGTAGTCGATCTCGAAGTAGCCGCGGTATCCCTCCTTGCGGAGCTGCTCCCCGAACTGGAACGTGTACTCGACCGCCTTCTTCCGGAGCTCCGGCGTGAACGCGCCGGGGAAGATCTCGTTCCCGCACCAACCCCCGCGATAGGGCGTGAGCTCCGGGAAGCCGATCAGCTCGGTCATCAACGGTCCGACGATCGTCCCCTGACGCGTCGTGCACGCCTCGAGCGCAGAACCGCGGCAGCGGATCCGCTTCATCACCTTCACCTCGTCCTCGGCGATGATCTCCTCGGCGTGCTTCTCGAAGTCCTTCTCGTCGTCGATGAAGAAGGTGGTGTGACCGGAGTCCCCGAACGCGGTCTGCACCACCAGCCGCTCGCCGAGCTGCTTCGTCTTTTCGCGCAGATCGCGGTAGCTCTCCACCTTGATCAGGACGTTGGGCACGCTCGGCACGCCGGCCGCGTTCCCGATCCGCACCGTCTCGATCTTGTTGTCGACGCGGCTGCGCAGCGCGGCGGGCGGGAACCAGATGTCGAGACCGAGCTCCTGGCAGATCTCCTCGGTCTTCTCGTCGAACATCAGGAAGACCGCCTTGCCGAGCCCGCGGCCGCCCCACTCCTTGGCGCGGAACCTCAGGTAGTCGATGACTTCCTTGTGCTGCAGCAGGTGATTGACGATGTCCTCGATCCCCTCGAACTCCCCGTGCGGCGTTCGAGTGGGGACGAACGTGTTCGGGTGTCGTCCGTCGAAGGTGTCGAGGTACTTGATGTGGCGGAAGTTCTTCACCCACTCGTCGATCCCGAGCAGGTTGAAGCTCGTCGCGCTGATGAAGTAGATCGGCGTCTCGTTCCGATGGAAGTAGCGTCGGATGTCGGAGATTCCACGGAGCTTCTTGGTCACGATGCCATCCCTTCGGCTTTCGCCAACGCTGCTTCGGTGAACACCCGGATCCCGAGATCGGACCGATACCCGTGGATCTCCTTCGTGTCGAGCGCACGGAGGTAGCCGAGGATCTCGTTGGAGACGACCTGGCCCGGCACGAGGATCGGGAACCCGGGGGGGTACGGGGTGATGAACGCCGCCGCCACGACTTCGCGCCCGTCCGCGAGCGCGCGACGCATCGGGGCGCCGACCTTGAGGTACTCGACGTTCTCCTCATCCGCGGCGAGGAAGTAGGCGCGGCGGAGATCGCCCTCGGGGGTCGTCGCATCGGGGGCGGATCGGAACGCGTGGTGGAACCGGCTGAAGTCCGGCAACGGCGGGAGATTCTCGGTCAGGTTGCGCACGCGATCCTCGAACCCGCGTCGCTCCGCGGGGCCCGCGTCCTCGACCTCGTCCTCGAACCGATGCGCCAGACGCGTCAGCACCTCGATGAGATGGGCGACGGAGCTGCGCGTGGTCCCGATGTTCGTCATGAACAGCACGGTGTTCCGGGAGGTCTTGTTGACCTGGATGCCGTGTCGCGCCATGAGGTGGTCGCGCTTGAACGTGTCG
Source organism: Planctomycetota bacterium (assembly GCA_020425835.1). The sequence continues at coordinate 2,278 of JAGQRC010000127.1, forward strand.
CCGTCGATCCCGGACTGACCGACGAAGAGCGTCAGCCGAGTCGGATCGAGGACGAACTCGTCCTCCGCCCAGGACTTCGCCATCGGCGACCAACCGCGGTCGGAGTCGTAGTAGGACTCCACCCCCGAGACGCGATGGTCGGCGGGCACCAGATCGCGAATCGTCAGGAAGCGGAACCAGCGGCGGATCTCCGGGTTCTCGTACGCCTTCTCACGCAGCACCAACGCCAGCTCGATCTGCTTCTGCACCAGCTCGTAGCCCTCGAGCTCGACCTGCCGGCGCCCCGCGTCGAGGCTTGCGAGGATCTGGTAGTTCGGGGAGGTCGAGGTGTGGGTCATGAACGCCTCGTGGAAGGCGTGCTGAGCGGCCCCCCAGTCCTGGTCGAAGACGTGGATCATCGACCCCTGACGCAGGCTGGTCAGCGTCTTGTGCGTCGACTGCGTCGCGTAGACCCGCACCCGGACCCGATCGGGATCCGCCATCGTCGCTCGCTCGGCATCGCTCGCCGCGTCGTAGGCGGCGCGGTATTCCGGGCTGCGATAACGATCGCGCAGCCGTTGCGCGGACTCCATCGCCGTACGTCGACGGTAGAGCGGGGAGAAGCGCGCGAACGCGAACCACGCCTCGTCCCAGATGAAGACGAGGTCCGGCTTGATCGCGAGACAGGCGGCCATCACCTGCTCCGGGTTGTAGACGATCCCGTCGAACGTGCAGTTGGTCAGCAGCACCGCGCGAACGCTGTCGAGCGTGCCCGCTTCGCGGTGCTCCTCCAACGCCCCGACGATGCGCGACAGCGGCACTGCTCCGTAGAACGAGAAGCTGTGGAGCGGGTAGCTGTCGAGGTAGTGCACGCGCGCGCCGGAGAGCACCAGCGTGTAGTGGTGCGACTTGTGGCAGTCGCGGTCGATCAGGATGATGTCGCCCGGTTGGAGGAGGCCCTGCACCACGATCTTGTTCGCGGTGCTGGTGCCGTTGGTCACGAAGAAGGTCCGTCGCGCGCCGAACGCCCGGGCGGCCGCGCTCTGTGCGTCCTTCAGGCTGCCCTTCGGGTCGAGCAGGCTGTCGAGGCCACCGCTCGTCGACGAGGTCTCCGCGAGGAAGATGTTGAGACCGTAGAAGTCCAGCATGTCGCGGATCCAGTGCGACTTGACCACCGACTTGCCGCGCGAGATCGGCATCGCGTGGAAGACGCCAGTCGGTTGCTCGGCGTACTCGCGCAGCGCCGAGAAGAACGGCGTCCGGTAGCGCGACTCGATACCGCGCAGGATGCTGAGGTGCAGCTCGAGGTAGTCCTCCTGACGGTAGAAGACCCGTCGGAAGATCTCGCTGATCCCGCCGGCCAGCTCCTCGACCGAGACGTCCGAGACGAGGTAGAGATCGAGCTCCGCGCGCAACGCCTTGAGCACGCGACCGAGGAGAGGGCCCCGCATCTCCACGGACTGCGCGAGCACCGACTGCTCGTCGATGCCGCCGAGGTACTCCTCGAGCACCTCGAGGCGCCGCTTCGAGCGGAACGGGAACCCGTACCGAACGACGACTGCCTGGATGCTGACGTTGAAGAGTGCGGCGATCACCGCATCCTCGAAGCTCGGGACGACGACGACTCCGTATCGGAAACGGTCCTCGGGCCGACGCATCTCGCGGAGGCCCACGCGGAGCGCGTTCTCCTCCGCCTCGTTGAGATGGTCGACGACCATCACCTCGAAGTAGGGACGCTCCTCGTTGCCGCCGGTCCGCAACGACTCGCTCAGCTCGAGCTGCTCGGCCCCTTCGTCCCAGTCCTCGCCCGGGAGCAGCGGGATCTCCCGTCGGCGGTAGCCGTAGCCGATGAGCGCCCGGTGGACGCGCACCGTCAGCGCCGCCAATCGCTCGTACTCGCGCCGCTCGAAACGACTCCTCAGGTAGGCGAACGCGGCGCGTCCCGGGAACGCGAAGTAGCTCTCGATCGGCTCGAGGATGTCGAGCGCCTCGCGAAGCTCTTGGCAGCACCCGCGGAGCGCCGCTTCGCCGAGCCCTCCTTCGGCCAGCCGGATCGCCAGTGACTTGAGCTCGGTCCACGTGTCGCTGCGCAAGCGCGGGGCGTTGTAGTGCGCATTGAGCGTCGGACGGAGGGCGTCACTGATCGGCTTCGAAGGAATGCTCTGGTCCACGAGATCACTTCCTCTTCCGCGCGGCGCGGATCTGCTCCCGGTCCGGCACCACGAGGGGGCCCAGGGACTCGAGATAGGGTTGCGGCTTGGAGCGATCGTAGAGTTCGAAGTCGACCTCGCGGTCGCGGAAGCTCTTCAGCGGTTGGCCGAGCCCGAACAACCCGCGACGTCGGGCGCGGCGCGCGGCGTCGAGGTTGACGTCGACGGGGATCAGCTCCTGGCCGGTGCCGGCGACGTGAATGACGTTGCCGGTCGGACGGACCATGATCGAGCGACCGTAGCCCCCCGCCCCGACCCCGTTGATGTCGATGAAGAACACCTGGTTCATCGCCGCCGACGCGCGAGCGATCGCGAGCTCGATCTCGCGATCGATCGTGTTGGTCAGCGATGGATGGAGGATCACCTCCGCGCCCATGCTCGCCAGCGTTCGGGTGGTCTCCGGGAACCACATGTCGTAGCAGATCGACACGCCGAACCGGCCGACGTCGGGAACGTCGAACACGAAGAAGCTGTCACCTCCCGCGACGCCTTCTTCGTACGGGCGGAACGGGAAGAGCTTGCGGTGTCGACCGACGACGTTGCCCTCGGGATCGTAGACGGTCGCCGTGTTGTAGATCCGATCCCCGCTCTTCTCGAAGATCGACCCCGGGAGCAGCCACACCCCGTGCTTGCGCGCCATCTCCCGGAACGCCTCTTCGGCCGGCCCGGGGATCTCCTGCGCGTGGGCGAGCGACGCGCCGTAGGCGGCGAGCTCGCTGAAGACGACCATCTCCACCCACGGGAAGCGCGACATCAGGATGTCGAGGCGCGACGCCATGATCGGCAGATTGTCGTGGCCGAAGAGGATCTCCATCTGGACCCCGGCGATCGCGAACTCGCTCATGCCGGCTCTTTCGCGGTGCGGATCGCGCCGGCGAGGATCTCGAGTCCCTCGTCGAGCTGATCGTCGGAGATCGTCAGAGGCATCATCAGTCGGAGCACGTTGCCGTGATAGCCGCAGCCGAGGACGAGGAGCCCCCGCTCCTGGGCGATGCTCTTCGCCCGGACGACGAGATCCGGCGCGGGCGTGCGCTTCTGTGCGTCGTGGACCAACTCGATGCCGATCATCGCGCCGGGGCCGCGAACGTCGCCGACCTGCGGGACGGCACTCTTCAGCGCCGTGCCCCACTCGTGGACCCGCGCGCCGATCCGGGTGGCGCGGTCGCAGAGTTGCTCATCCTCGATCACCTCGAGCGTCGCCAGTGCCGCCGCGCAGGCGACCGGGTTCCCGCCGTAGGTTCCACCGAGGCCGCCCGGCGCTGGCGCGTCCATGATCGACGCCTTGCCGACGACGCCCGACAGCGGCATCCCGCCAGCGAGGCTCTTTGCGACGGTCATCACATCGGGGACCACGTCGGCGTGCTCGATGCCGAACCAACGTCCCGTCCGGGCGAAGCCCGCTTGGATCTCATCGCTGACGAACACGATGCCGTGCTTGTCGCACAGCTCGCGGAGCGCGCGCAGGAACGGCGCGGGCGCGGGGTAGTAGCCCCCCTCGCCGCAGACCGGCTCGATCACGATCGCCGCCACGTCCTCGGGGCGGATGTCGGCGTGGAAGAGCTGGTCGATCGCGCGCAACGAGTCCTCGCCGCGGATGCCTCGGTACTCCATCGGGTACGGCGCGTGGTACACCTCGGCGGGGAACGGGCCGAAGCCCGCCTTGTACGGCGTCACCTTCCCGGTCATCGCCAACGTCAGCAGCGTGCGACCGTGGAAGCCGCCGGTGAAGGTGATCACACCGCGGCGACGGGTGTGGGCGCGCGCGATCTTCACCGCGTTCTCGACCGCTTCCGCGCCGGTCGAGAAGAGCGCGCACTTCGTCGCCTCGGATCCCGGGTAGAGCGAGTTGACCTTCTCACAGACCTCGATGTACGGCGCGTAGGGCTGCACCTGGAACGCGGGGTGGAGGAACCGTTCCGACTGCTCGCGGATCGCGGCGGTCACTCGCGGGTGGCAGTGCCCCACGTTGAGCACTGCGATCCCCCCGACGAAGTCGAGGTAGCGCTTGCCTTCGAGGTCCCAGATCTCCGCTCCGGAGGCGCGCTCGATGAAAATCGGGAACGCACTGGAGACGCCGTTCGGAATGGCCTGCGCCCGGCGTTGCAGCAACTCGGAGTTGGCGCCGCTCATGCCTGGCCTCCCACGTACACGGTCTTGATGTTGACGAACTCCCGGATGCCGTAGTCGGCGAGCTCACGGCCGTAGCCGGACTCCTTGATCCCGCCGAACGGCAACCGCGGATCGGAGCGGACGAAGTCGTTGACGAAACAGCAGCCCGCCTCGAGCGCTTCGTTCGCGATGCGCTCGCCGCGCGCGGGGTCGCCGGTGAACACCGCTGCGCCGAGGCCGAAGATGCTGTCGTTGGCGATGCGGATCGCATCCTCCTCATCCCTCGCGGCGATGATGGTCGCGACCGGGCCGAACGTCTCCTCGGTGTAGACCGGCATCCCCTCCGTGACGCCACCGAGGACGGTCGGTGGGTAGAACGCTCCGCCGCCATCCGGGACCTCGCCACCGAGCAGCAGCTTCGCTCCGGCGGCGACACTGCGGACGACCTGATCGTGGAGCTCATCGCGTAGGTCGACCCGCGCCATCGGGCCGAGATCGACGGACGTGTCGACGAGCGGATCCCCGACCGTCTTCGTCCGCATGCGCTCGACGAACTTCTTCGTGAAGGCGTCGACGACCGACTCGACGACGATGAAGCGCTTCGCCGCGATGCAACTCTGTCCGCCGTTGATCAAGCGCGAGGTGACGCACTTCTCGACCGCGCGGTCCAGATCACAGTCCTCGAGGATCACGTAGGGATCGCTCCCTCCCAACTCGAGCACGACCTTCTTCAGCGCGGCACCCGCGGCGGAGGCGACCGCTTTGCCGGCCGGCGTGGACCCGGTGATCGTGACGGCGTGAACACGGGAGTCGGCGATGACGCGCGCGACGCGTTTCGAGCCGATCGGCAGGTTCTGGAACGCGCCCGAAGGGAAGCCCGCCCGCTGGAAGACGTCGACGATCGCCTCGGCGGAGCCCTGGACGTTGGCGGCATGCTTCAGGAGGCCGACGTTCCCCGCCATGAGACTCGGCGCGGCGAAGCGGAACACCTGCCACATCGGGAAGTTCCACGGCATGATCGCGAGCACGGTGCCGAGCGGCCGGAACGCGACGAAGCTCTTGTCGTCGCCGACTTCGACCGGCTCCGGGGCGAGGAAGCGCTCGGCGTTCTCGGCGTAGTAGTCACAGACCCAGGCGCACTTCTCGACCTCCGATCGACCCTGTCCGAGCGGCTTGCCCATCTCTTCCGCCATCAGTCGGGCGTACTCATCGGCATGAGCTCGGAGGTCCGACGCCGCGGCGGCCATCCGCGGCCGACGCTCGGCGAAGGAGGTCTGGGACCAACTCAGGTACGCATCACGAGCGGCCTGGATCCGTCGGTCGAGCTCTTCATCGGAGATCTCGGGGTACTCCGCGACGACCGTTTCGGTCGCGGGATTGATCGATTGCACAGCAACACCTTCCGGGGTGAAACGAGGCTGGAGTGTCAGCGCGTCGCAAGAGCTTACCTTCGCCGAA
>JAGQRC010000012.1 GCA_020425835.1 Planctomycetota bacterium
GAGGAAGAGACAGCCTTCGGGCGCCTCCACCGCGATGAACCCGTCACCATCCACATCGGGATCGACCAGATCCCGGAACTTCGAAGGAACGATCACCCTCCCCTTGTCGTCGAGGTTGTGCTCGGAGTTGCCCATGAAGAATCGAAGCGACTCCATGGACATCCTCTCCCCGCGCGCGACCCGACGTGATCACCACGCTTGCCCTGCGCTCCGAGCCTGGTTAGATGCTCGGAAGTCCTCGTGGCTCGGTCTCGCGAGCGCGTCCGGCGACGCACTCGGCTCGACCAGCTGCACCGGCCGACTCGTCACCCGTCGACGAGATCGGCCACCGAGCGTCGCTCCCCGTCGAACCGACCCGAGGCCGGAACAATCGTTCGACACTCGCAGCGGGAGAGATCGAAGCGCGGTGGTCCGCGAGCCGGGAGCAACGCCGCTCGAGAGCAGACCATCCCGAGAACCCAGTCCCGAGAGGAGCCACTGACGACGACACCGCCGATCCACCGGCGACAGCCCCAGCCACCTGGCCGTCCACGAGGCCGCGGTTCGGTTCCGAGCCGCCCCCGAAACGGTCACAGGCCACCACGATCACCCAATCTCCCCCACGAATCCCCACCTTAGTGGCGGAAGGACAGGCCGTGAACGGTCGGCCGGTCGCCGTATACTCCTCGATGACAAGGAGTTTCGGATTGACTACTACCCATGGGTCGAGCCTGGCGCGGGATCGCTAGATCTAGTGCCCCGGGACGATCCAGCCTTCCGAGTTTTTTTCTGTGGTGTGCCCAGAGTGCCACGAGATCGACGACTGGCCCCTCCGAAGGGGCGATCGACGCCGGTCGAGACGAGGTTGGAGTCGACCCGAGCTCACTCTCCCCCAATGGGTGGTAGGGAGTGGGGAAGAGTCGGCCCGCAAACTGGGGAGACGTGGGGGACGGTGTGGCGGGACCGTCGAGATGGTCTCAGCCGAACAGCTGATCGAACGCTTCGGTGGCCGCCGTCATCTCCGCACCGGGCGGCGGCACCGAGACCTCGATGACCGAATCGGTGGCCCGGCACTGGAGGAAGAGACGGTCTTCTCGCTGGTCCGACCAGATGAGGTTTCGCTTCCGAACCAGATAAAGAGCGATCAGGTAGCGGAGCCGAGCGACATCGGCGAGGTCATCCGCGCGGGTCTCGTTCCCCGCCGACGAAGGCTCTGCGTCGACGTCGCGCTCGAGAATGGCACCGAGCTGATCGAAGTAGACCCGGAGCGAGGCGAGGTTGATGACCTTCTTCGGGGCTTGCACGGGGGAGGGGAGCACTGTCCGCCAATGCGCGAAAGCGGACGACGGTGGACTCCCCGCGAAGCAGGACTCGCAATAGTCCCGGCGCTCGAAGAGCTGGGCGGCGTCGCCGTCCCCGCCGGCGGTCCGCGGCGCGTGATCCGCGACGGACCTGCCCCGATCGGAGACCGCCCCTTCCCTGGCGACAGGATCCACGAGGCACAGAGCCGTGTGGAAAGCTCCCTTCTCAGGAAGCCGCTCGCGACACCTCACACAGGTCCTCCGGGAGGACCCCACGGTCCACCGAGTCCGATTGGCGACGGAAGTCTCACTGTCGAGGAGCTTGGCGAAGATCGTATGGCGATGGTCCCGCTGGGCTGGGTCGACGACCTCTTCTTCGACGAACTCATCGGCCGACCCGCTCGAAGTCAGACGGGCGACCTTGGCGATCAGGGCCTCGCCTGCCGCATCGACGACGTCCGCGCGCTCCGCCGCGTCTTCGGATGAGTCTTCGTCGCCACTGGGCGCGCGGGACTCGGACGGTTCCGCGTCGGGCGATTCGACCTCATCGACGGATTCCGCGGTCGAGTCCCCCGGCGCAGACGCCTCGGACAGACCTTCAGCGGTGTTGGAAGGGATATCATTCCTGCGCGACGAAGAAACGCCCACGGTCGCCATCCTCCGAGAGAACGAAACTGACTTGACGAAGGCACCGAGGACAGACACCGGTCGTGCGCCGCTGCCCCTTGCGGAAGTACACCCGCTGGTAGACTCGACAACAATCGTACACGACGCTGACCCAAACGCGGTCCCGGGCGCCTCCATCGGCCGCAGCACCCTGTGAATCGATCCTCGCGTTGGTGTCGGCGCTGCCGGATCCAGCACGCCGGCGCTCGGCGCCGCTCGAATCGCGCGGCGGAACGGCTGCGGAACTCATGTCGCCAGGATCGGGTTCGCCCCGCCCACCGTCAAGGTCTCTCGCTTGTCGGCGAAGCCTCCGGCTCCTATAACGGGGCCTGCCTGCCTTCCTGCTCGATCTCGGTGCCCCTTCGACGGCGACCCTCACCGAAGCGCGTCGTGCGGTCCGCTCATCGGCTCGAGCTCCGTCTTCCGCCGAACCTCGCAAGTCTCGGGCGCGCGAGGCGCCGCCCAACCCGTCGCCTTGGCATCGCTCTCGCGCGACGTCGGGGTTCGGAGTTTCACCGTCTCGGAAGAGAGTTGACCCGGAGGAGCCCCCTTGTCCCGTTCCTTCTGCCACCTGCACGTTCACAGTCACTTCAGTCTCCTCGACGGCGTCGCCAAGGTCCCGGCCCTCGTCCAGGCAGCCAAGAGCAATGGTCAGAAGGCGTTGGCTCTCACCGACCACGGAAACATGTTCGGTGCGATCGAGTTCTACCGGGAGTGCAAGAAGGAAGGTATCAAGCCGATCATCGGCCTCGAGGCCTATGTCACCTCCCTCAGTCGCTTCGAGAAGCGCCGCGACGACCACGGCAGCAACTACTACCACCTCGTGCTCCTCGCCCAGAATGCCGAGGGCTACCAGAACCTGATCAAACTCTCGAGTCAGGCCTACATCGATGGCTTCTACTACAAGCCGCGGATCGACCACGAGCTGCTCGAAATGCACTCGGCCGGCCTGATCGCCACTTCGGCGTGCCTCGCGGGTGAAGTGAACCGTCCTCTGATCCACGGCGAACTCGACCGCGCGCGGGAGGCAGCGCTGCGCTACCAGAAGATCTTCGGGAAGGACCGGTTCTTCCTCGAGATCCAGGACCACGGGATGCCGGAACAGAGACGTGTCCTCGAACAGGTCCCGGGGCTCGCGAAGGAGCTCGGGATCCCCTTGGTGGCGACCAACGACATCCACTATCTGCGGCAGTCCGATGCCCGCGCTCAGGAAGTGCACATCTGCATCAGCACGGGCAGCACCATGGAGGACGACGAGCGGCTCCGTTTCGACAACGACTGCTTCCACTTCCGCTCCACCGACGAGATGTATCGGGCCCTCGGGGACTGGCCGGAGGCTCTCGCGAACACCGACGAGATCGCGGCGATGTGCGATCTCCAGCTGGAGGAGGGTCGCTCCCACCTCCCGATCTACCGCCCAGGGGGAACCGCCCAACAACAGCAGGAGAACAAGACTCCGGACGTCGTGGAGGAAGAGAACCGCGCCCAGTTCCGCCGATTGGTCGAGGAGGGGTTCGCGCGCAACTACCCGCAGCCGACCGAGGAACACCGCGAACGCCTCGAGTACGAGATCGACGTGATCGAGCGGATGGGCTTCGTCTCGTACTTCCTGATCACCTGGGACTTCATCAACTACTCGCGTCAGATCGGCGTGCCCGTGGGTCCCGGTCGAGGTTCGGCCGTCGGCAGCATGGTGTCCTACTGCCTCGGGATCACCACCCTCGACCCCGTCAGGTACGACCTGATCTTCGAGCGCTTCCTCAACTCCGACCGGATCTCGATGCCCGATATCGACATCGACTTCTGCGTCGTGGGTCGTGACAAGGTGATCGACTACGTACGGCAGAAGTACGGCAACGACCGGGTCTGTCAGATCATCACGTTCGGGACGATGGCCGCGAAGGCGGTGATCAAGGACGTCGGACGAGCGCTGAACATCCCGCTGAAGGAGGTCGAGGGTATCGCCAAGAAGATCCCCGACACATTGGGGATCAAGCTCCAGGAGGCGATCGACTCGGAACCGGAGCTCGAGGCGCTGACCCGCGATCCCAGGTACCAAGAGCTCTTCGAAGCGGCGCTCCGACTCGAGGGTCTCAACCGCCACTGCTCCACGCATGCCGCCGGCGTCGTGGTCTGCGACCAACCACTGACCGACGTCGTTCCCCTCTATCGGAACGGCGAGGACATCACGACCCAGTTCCCGATGGAGATCCTCGAGTCTCTCGGCCTCCTGAAGCTCGACTTCCTCGGTCTCAAGACGCTGACGATCCTCGATCGCGCAGCGAAGATCGTCCGCGAAGAGACCGGGATCGAGCTCGATCTCGAGACGCTCCCGTTGGATGACGTACCGACCTACGAGCTCCTGGCGGCGGGAGACACGAAGGGGATCTTCCAGCTGGAATCGAGCGGCATGCGGGAGCTGCTCCGTCGAATGCGCCCGGACCGATTCGATGACCTGATCGCGGTGCTCGCCCTCTACCGGCCCGGCCCTCTCGGTAGCGGCATGGACAAGGTGTTCTGCGAACGGAAGCACGGCCGCGAGGCGATCGACTACCCGGACCCCGCGCTCGAGCCGATCCTGGGCGATTCGTTCGGAGTCATCCTCTACCAGGAACAGGTCATGCGTATCGCGCACGACATGGCCGGGTTCACCATGAACGAGGCCGACTCGCTACGAAAGGCGATGGGCAAGAAGAAGCCGGAGATCATCGCGAAGTTCAAGCAACAGTTCCTGGACGGCTCCACTAGAACCGGAATCGACCGCAAGGCGGCCGAGCAGATCTTCGAGCAGATCGAGCACTTCGCGAAGTACGGGTTCAACAAGTCACACTCCACCGCGTACGCGGTGATCTCCTACCGCACCGCCTACCTCAAGGCGAACCATCCCGCGGCGTTTCTCGCGGGTGTGCTCAGCTGCGAGATCGCCAACGTGGAGAAGATGGTCGAGTACCTCGCCGAGTCCAAGCGGCTCGGCATCGCGGTCCGCCCGCCCTCGATCAACTACTCGGGACACAACTTCACCGTGCGCGGCGGCGAGATCCACTACGGGCTGGTGGCAGTGAAGGGAGTCGGTGAGAAGGCGGTCGAGGAGGTCCTGAGGGAGCGCGAGGCGAACGGCCCCTACGAGAGTCTCTTCGACTTCACCAGCCGCGTCGACTTGAAGGCGGTCAACAAGACCACCGTGGAGCAGCTCATCCGGTGCGGCGCGTTCGACGAGATCGGACCGAGCCGCTCGCGGATGGTCGCGGTCGTCAAGGACGCCATGGATCGTGGAAACCGAATCCAAGCGGAGCGCCGGGCCGGCCAGCTGTCTCTGTTCGGCGAGTCGACGGGCACCGCTCCCCTCCTCGACGAGATCTACCCCGAGGTTGCGGAGTACAGCGAGCTCGAGCGGCTGGCTGGCGAGAAGGACTCCCTCGGCTTCTACATGAGCGGGCATCCGCTGGACAAGTTCGAGCACGATCTCGCGCACTGGCGAACCCACACGATCGCCGAGATCGCATCAGCCGGGGACCAACGGGAAGTGGTCCTCGGCGTCATGATCTCCAAGATTCGCACGCGCCAGACGAAGCGCGGAGACATCATGGCATTCCTCGAGGTCGAGGACTCGAGCGGCGGCACGGAAATCGTGGTCTTCCCGAAGACCTACGCCGAGGAGAAGGAGCAGATGACGGAGGACGCGATCGTGCTGATCCAGGGAACGACAGAGGAGCGCGAGGAGAGCGTCCAGGTCCGCGCGGACAAGGTCCTCCCGCTCGCGGATGCGTTCGAGCGTCTGGGGCGTCGGCTCGGCGTCACGTTCGATACCCGAGAGACCGATGAGAACGAGCTCTTCCGCCTCAAGGACATCCTCCATCGTCACCGTGGTGATGTTCCGGTCTCGTTGATCTTCGACAGCGGATCCGGGGCCCGCTGGGTCGTCCGCTCGAATCCGGAGCTCTCGGTCCGACCCACCGCCACCATGTTGGAAGAGCTCAAGGGGCTGGTCGGTCCGGCCCGGATCCGCGTGGAGCGGAACTGATCCCCGAACTGTCGCCCCACCGGCGTCAACACGAGGAGACTGTCGAATGGGCTCTCCACGGTTCCGGCTCGATCTCGAGCGATTCGAGCGGAACATCGAGAAGATCCGAGACGAGGTCGCGGCGCTCGCGCCGGGCCCGTCTCCGACCATTCTCCCGGTCACGAAGTACCTGGACTCCGACGACTGCCGACGACTGCACGACCATGGCTACGGCCCTCTCGGGGAGAACCGTGCCGACGCGCTGGTCGAGAAGGCCGGCGATGAGCCGAATCCGAGCGATTGGCACTTCATCGGCCACCTCCAGCGCAACAAGATCTCCAGAGTTCTCCTTCGCATCTCGCTCCTACACTCACTCGACAACGAGCGTCTCGCCTCCGAGATCGAGGATTGGGGCGCAAGGGAGTCTCGTCCGGTCGAGGTCCTGGTGCAGGTCAATATCTCGGGGGAAATGTCGAAGGGCGGTCTGACCATCGCCGAGGCGCGGGCAAAGATCCCGACGTGGACCGAGCGCTTTCGGTTCGTTCGAGTTCGCGGACTGATGACCATGGCACCGTTGGAGGACCCGGAAGCAAGTCGTCCGTGTTTCCGAGGCCTCCGTGAGCTTCGCGACGACCTGCGCGGTCTCCTCGCGCCGGAAGCCCGTGACGAGTTCTCCGAGCTGTCGATGGGCATGTCGAACGACTATAGAATCGCGACGCTCGAGGGAGCGACTCTCCTCCGACTCGGTCAGCTCCTCTACGAGTGACGGGTCTCCCGGATCGACTCGCCCGGAGGCCGGCCGACCGCGCCCCGTGCCTGGACCGTTGGTAAGGAACACCAGACTTGCCCAAGCTCTACATCGAAAACGGCGTCGACCGCGGCAAGTCCTACATCATCAAGAAGGACGAGCCGTTCTTCGCGGGTCGGGACAAGGCCGCCCAGGTGGTGATCAGCGACGAGATGGCGTCGCGTCGTCACTTCCAGATCGAACACCGGGATGCCAAGTACTACATTCGAGACTTGGACAGCTCCAACGGGACGTTCTTGAACGGCAGCCTGGTCCGCAGCGTCGAGGTCCTCGCGCCCAACGACAGACTCCAAGTCGGCAGCACGATCATCACGTTCCAGGATGACAAGCCCCACCCGCTGATCGGTCGCGAGATCTCCGGGTACCGTATCCTCGATCGCATCGGGCGCGGAGGAATGGGAACGGTCTACCGCGCCCTCCAGACGTCGCTGGACCGAATCGTCGCGCTGAAGGTCCTCGCGCCTCATCTGGTCAAGAACACGAGCTTCGTCAATCTGTTCATCCGAGAGGCACGAGCGGCCGGGGCGCTCAGTCACCCCAACATCGTCCAGGTCTACGACGTCGGCGTTCACGAGGACGTGTACTTCTTCTCCATGGAGTACATCCCCGATGGCAGTGTAGAGGATCTGTTGAACCGGGTGGGACCGATTCCACTCGCGCGCGCTCTGCGCATGGTTCAGGACGCGGCACAAGGGCTGCAGTACGCCGAACAGATCGGGATCATCCACCGCGACATCAAGCCCGGAAACCTGATGATCGGCGCCGGCGGCGTGGTCAAGATCGGCGACCTCGGGATCTCCCGCTCGACCGAGGGTGAAGCGCAGGCCTCCCAGAAGGACGGTGTCAGTGGTTCGCCCCACTACATAGCGCCGGAACAGGCGCGCGGACTCGACATCGACAGCCGCGCCGACATCTACTCCCTGGGTTGCTCGTTCTATCAAATGCTCAGTGGCTCGACACCTTTCCGCGGAACCACCCCACGGGAGGTCATCCTCAAGCACTTGAAGGAGGAGCCGCCATCGATCGCCGATCGAGTCGAAGGTCTCCCGTCCGACATCGCCACCCTCGTCGGTCGGATGATGGCCAAACGTGTCGACGAACGCGTTTCGAGCGCGTCCGACCTCCTGGGTCAGCTCGCCCCCTTGGTGCGCAAGTACCAGGACTCGCGCGCGGGTGCGACGACGTCGGGACGACGACGCGTTCTGCGCTGGGTCGGACTCCTGCTCGCCGTCGCCGCGTCGCTCGGGCTGGGCGCCGCCGGTGTCTACATCAAGGTGCATCGAGACAACGTCGAGCGCGCCGAGAGATCCGCGCGCGAGCGCGCCGCGCAAACCATCGATGGGTTGGCCGGTCGCGTCGCCGCGGAGGACATCGATGGATTCGACGAGCAGTCGGCAAGTCTCGATCTGGGACAGTTCAACGATGAGGAGCTGGACCGGATTGCCGAGCTTCGCACGGAGCGAGACGCGCTCGTCGCGGCACGCGCGCGACGTGAGCGCATCGAGTCGGCAAGGACAGAGCTGTCGACTTGGAGCGATCAGGCCACCGAGCGATCCTCGAAGGCCGAGTCCGCGCCTTGGGAACAGCGAGTCGAGCTATTCCGCACACTCGCAGCGGAGCTGAAGGCGTTTCGTCAGCGCTTCGACGACCTGTCCGGCGAGGCGTTCCTGGTCGATGCTCGGGGGCGCGAGCAGGACTTCCTCCGACGCGCGGAGGAACTGGAGACTCTCGAGCTCGCCGCGCGAGCGGATCTCGACCGGATCCATCCCGTCGCGCAGGGCTACGCGGTCAGCGAGGACTTCCGAGCGGCGCGGGAGACTCTGGAGCGATTCGACCGCAAACGCTTCGAAGGCACGGCTGCCGATGCGCAAGTTCGCGATGCGATCATCGCCCTCGAGGGCCAGGAAGCGCGCTGTTGGGAGAGCCTCGGCCACCAGATCGATGAGCTCGTCGGTCTCGGCGAGTACGCCGTCGCCCTGGCCCGACTACAGACCTTCTCGACGATCGTCGCCTTCGACTCGGTGCGGGAGAAACTCGAGGCGAGGAGAACGGAGATCGAGGCGCTCCGAGAAGCCACCCACACCGATGACCCGTCGAAGGACCTCGACTTGGCGCGAACCGCGATTGGCGATGCCTGGCGAGAGTGGGCCACGGACCTCGACCTCAGCGTCCGAGAGCTCGCCCCGCTCCGAGACCAACAGCGGCTCGTTCGCGACCCGGAGGCGCTCGACTGGATCAGGCGACAGATCTCGCTCCTCGAGCGTTGGAGCAGTGTCGAGCGAGGGCTCGATGGTCGCCGACTCGCCACCCACTCGCTCGAGACCGAGGGTGGCGAGGTGGCTGTCCGTGACCTCCGCCTGGACGACGACAAGATCCGATACGAAGACACACGGGGGAATCCCGCCTTCCGGCGTTGGCGGGAGTTGAGCCCACGAGGGCGTGCACGCCTTCTGGCCGCACTCGCCCAATCACCGGAAGAGAAGCTGTATGCGGGGCTACTCGGCAAGATCACGAGGACCACGGATCCCGCGATCGAGGCGGCATGGAGCTCGGCCATCGAGGACCCGGGGCTCGTGGAGCTGAAGCCCGACGCGCTGTTCGTGATCGAGCTGGACTGGTGACTTCGGTTGCGACCGGCATCGGGTTCGTCATACTTCCGCGTCGTGGCGCCAACCGACCCCGGCGATGCCCGTCGAAAGTGAGTTCCAAGTTGGTCGATCCCCAATCCCCACAGGCTGCTGAGGCCTCGACGTACCGAGAGCGAGTCGACTCGGCCACCGTCATGATTCGAGCGAGGCTCGATCGCCGGACCGACCTCGAGTCGCCGCGGTTCGGCGTGATCCTCGGCAGCGGCCTCGGGGGCCTGGTCGCCGAGATTCGGGACGCAGAGGACCTCGAGTACGGCGAGATTCCCGGGTTCCCTCATTCGACGGCGCCGGGGCACTCCGGGAAGCTCCACGTCGGCCGGATCGGGAGCTCCACCGTGCTGGCGTTCGAGGGCCGGTTCCACCGCTACGAGGGCTACTCGCTCCGGGACATCACGATGCCGGTTCGGCTCATGTCCCGGCTCGGCTGCGAGTTCCTCGTGATCACGAACGCCTGCGGCGGCATGAGCCAGGACCTCGAGAAGGGCGATCTGCTCCTGCTCGACGACCACATCAATCTCATCGGCGCCAACCCGTTGACAGGCTTCAACATCGACGACTGGGGCCCACGGTTCCCCGACATGGCAGCCCCCTACGACCCGGAACTGATGAACCGGATGCGCACGATCGCCGAAGATGAGGGAGTCCGGGCTCGACCCGGAGTCTACGTCGCGGTCGAAGGCCCGAACCTCGAGACCCGCGCGGAGTACCGAATGCTCCGCATGCTCGGCGCCGATGTCGTCGGCATGTCGACGGTGCCCGAGGTGATCGTGGCCGTGCACGAGGGGCTCCGGACGGCCGGGATCTCGGTCGTCACCGACCTCTGCGATCCCGACGCATTGCATCCTGTCTCGGTGGAGGAGATCCTCGCGATCGCCGCCGAGGCGGAACCGAAGATGACGAGACTGGTCGCGCGCTTGATCTCGGAGACCCCACCGCGATCCGCGTGACCGAAACCGTAGCCGAGCGGAAGGCTTTGAGCATGAGTACCTTTCCCCCGACCCTTCAGTGCGACGATGACAGTGACTCCAAGGCTTTCCGCCCCATGCGGGAGATGCTCGAGAAGCACCGCACGCTCTACATCTCGGAAGGCGTTTCTCCAAAGCTCTCGTCGCGCATCATCCCTGCTCTGCACTGGCTGGACGCCCAGAGTGACGATCCCATCCGACTGTTCATCAACACTCCCGGCGGGTCAGCCGACGATGGATTCGCGATCCACGACGCAATCCGCTTCGTCCGGAGCCCAGTCCTTTGCATCACCAACGGGCTCAATGCGAGCGCAGGGACGATCATTCTGCTCGCGTCGCCGAAGGAGCGTCGCTTCGCGCTCCCCAACTCACGCATCATGATCCACCAGCCCGCGGGCGGAGCGCAGGGCAAGGCATCGGACATCGAGATCACGGCGGAGCAGATCCTCCGACTCCGCAAGCGCGCGAACGAGCTCATTGCGCGGGAGTGCGGCCAGCCGTTCGAGAAGGTCGAGAAGGACACCAACAGCGATCACTGGTTGAGTCCCGAGGAGTCCCTGGAGTACGGACTGATCGGTAAGATCCTCACGAGCCTCAACGATCTCTGATCCTCATTCGCTCCGTTCCTCGAGTCGCGGCCGGGGCACCGTCGGGTGCTGCGGCCGCGTCCCGTTTCCGAACTCGACGAGAGGGAACTCGTGTCCGGAATGCTCCCCGCCCCGCCATGGTCGATCGGCTTCCTGCTCTCCGGAACCGGCCGCACATTGGACAACCTGGTCGAGTTCTTGAAGACCCGGCCGGACCTCGGGCGTGTGCAGGTCGTGGTCTCCGATCGTCCCGGGGCCAAGGGGCTCGAGAAGGCGGAGGGTTATGGGATCGAACACCGAGTGATGTCGTGCCGACGGCCGAGCGCGTCCGCCGCGATCTTCGACTTCCTCGACGAGCGCGAAGTCGATCTGGTGCTGCTCGGAGGCTGGCTCCGACTGTTGAAGATCCCCGAACGCTGGCAGCGTCGCGTCCTCAACATTCATCCCTCCCTGATCCCCAAGTTCTCCGGCGAGGGCTTCTACGGGATGCGGGTCCACCGCGCGGCGATCGCTGCGGGTGAGCGCGAGTCGGGCTGCACGGTCCACTTCGTCGACGACGCCTACGACCACGGGGAGATCCTCCTGCAGGAGCGCGTCCCCGTGATGGTGGGCGACACGGCGGAGCAGCTCGCCGAGCGTGTCTTCGAGGCGGAGTGCCGTGCCTACCCGAGGGCGCTCGAGCGTCTCGCGAAGTCCGCGATTCCGTGACGAGCGCCTTGCCTCCGCCACTTCCCAGAGAGCTCGCGGAACGTCACCCCTCGCGTCGGTGATCCGCATGCCAACGGATCCACGTCTCGCGCGTCGGTCGTTGCTCGACGCCGGAGATCGCTTCGAGGAGGCGGATGACGAGCCGGTCCGAGCCGCGATCTCGTTCGGGATCGAGGCACGCGACCAATCGGTCGATCGTCTCCTCGCGCTCGACGACCGCGAGCGCCCCCCGCTCGGTCAGCTCACGTGCCCAGAGAAACCCCGCCGCCGCCATCCGCGGCGTGTCGAACTCCTTCAGCGCCTGCGTCAGGGACGTCCCGGGGTCGGCTTCGACGTCGCGAAGTTCTGGCGCGACGACCGAGATCTCGGTTCGCTCCCATGGCACCGCGCTGCGGAGGACTTCGCGACCGATCGTCGCCTCCGTCGGTCGAAAGTCCCCGGTCACCTCGATGAGTTGGAGCACGGGAAGTCTCGGGCCCCTCCGAAGGTCGAGGGCGATGAGCTCACGATGCACTTCGTGCGGGTCGAGACGGAACGACCCGTCACGGCAGTGGACGATCTCCGAACCCCGGGTGCTCCATTGGGAGCCGTCGGGATACACCTCGAAGAGCTTGAAGCGGCTCAAGCCGAGCGGACCGTCGTTGTCGGCGGCGACTCGGATCCGCTCGTCGGAGAGATTCTCGACAACCAATCGGCCCGTCAGCACCTCGATCGGGAAGGTCTCCGAAGACTCCGGAAGGAACTCGAGGCCCAGCGCGGTCTCGCGGATCAGTCGCGCTTCCGCCTGTCGGCGCAGACGCCGCGCCTCCCCCCGGAACGAGACGTCGGGCGCGATGGTGAGGATCGCGTCGGCGAGCCGAGAAGCGAGCTCGAAGCGCCCGGCCCGGAAGTGGGACCGAGCGGTCTCGAGCTGGATCGCCAGGAACTTCTGGATCACCCGACGCTCGGCCGTCGACAGCGTCGTCTCATCGGACCCCGAGCTCGCGGTATCGTCGCTCGTCGTCTCCTTCACCGGTGGCTCGGTATCGGACGAAGCAGGCTGGGACTCTGGCCGCGACTTGCCCCCGGCGGGCTGGCGAGGGAACGCGACGTCCGGCGAAGAAGCGAGCACCTGGACCGAGAAGATCGACGACCAACCCAAGAAGACCCAGCAACGAAACGACACGACTCCTCCGCTCCTCCTGAGCCAGCCGGCTCGAACGCTCGAGGTCGTTCGAAAGAAAACCAGCTCCTCGACCGAACGCCGGCCGAGGAGCTGATCTGGCGCGAACCCGAAAGGTAGCGACCTACTCGGACTCCTCCTCGACGTCGCCCGCATCATCGCCGCCCGACGTCTCCACGTCGTCATCGGCCATCGCCGTTTCCTCGACCTCGGCGGGCGGTGGCGCGTTCGCGGCCTCGGCCGCACGGCGCTCCGCCTCCTCGATCGTGATCGGGTTGCCGTCGTCGTCGAGAACCAGGCCTTGCTCCGCGAGCTCGGCGCGATGCGCCTCCTCCGCCTCGTTCAGCGCCTCGATGTCCTCGGTCGTGACGTCCTTCAGGCTGAGGCCGATCTTCCGGTTCTCGCCGTCGATCTTGATGACCTTCACGTCGACCTTGTCCCCGACCTTGACCACCTCTTCCGGCGAGTTGATCTTCTGGTCGGAGAGTTCGGAGATGTGCAGCAGGCCCTCGAGATCCTGGTCGAGCTGGACGAAGACTCCGAAGTTGGTGGTCTTCGTGACCTTTCCGCGCACGACGGTTCCGATCTGGTAGAGATCGGGGATGTTGCCGAGCCACGGATCCTCTTCCATCTGCTTCAAGCCGAGAGCCACGCGCTTGCGCTCTTGATCGACCTGCAGCACGACGGCACGAACATGGTCGCCCTTCTTGAGCATCTCGCTCGGGTGGACGACCTTTCGGGTCCACGACATGTCGCTGACGTGAAGCAAGCCGTCGATCCCCTCCTCGATCTCGATGAAGGCGCCGTAGTTCGTGAGATTCCGGACCGTACCCTCGATCAGGGTACCCGTCGGGTACTTCTCGGCGACCAGGGTCCAAGGATTGACCTCGACCTGCTTCATTCCGAGCGAGATCTCCTGCTTGTCCTTCTTGATGTCGAGAACGACCACCTCGAGCTCATCTCCGACCTTGACCATGGCGCTCGGGTGATTGATGCGCCGCGTCCAGGACATTTCGGAGACGTGGACCAGACCCTCGATACCGTCCTCGAGCTCGACGAAAGCGCCGTAGGAGAGGACGTTGACCACGTTGCCCTTGACCTTGGAGCCGATCGGGTATCGCTCCTCGATGTTCTCCCAGGGGCTCGCCTGCGTCTGCTTGAGCCCGAGCGAGATGCGCTCGCGCTCCTTGTCGACCTTGAGAACCTTGACGTCGATCTCGTCGTTGATCTTGAGCAGCTCGGACGGGTGATTGATCCGCCCCCATGACATGTCGGTGATGTGGAGGAGCCCGTCGATCCCGCCGAGGTCGACGAACGCACCGAAGTCGGTGATGTTCTTGACCACGCCCTTGCGGACCTGGCCGACCTCGATCTCCTTCATCAGCGTCGACTTCTGCTCCTCGCGCACCTCCTCGAGGAGCTTCCGACGACTCACGACGATGTTCATCCGCGGCTCGTCGATCTTGATGATCTTGCACTCGAGCTCTTTGCCGATGAACTCGCCGACATCGCCGACGCGTCGAATGTCGATCTGCGACGCTGGCAGGAAGACGGGAACGCCGATCTCGAGCAGAAGGCCGCCCTTGATCTTCCGACTCGCACGGCCGCGAACGACGTCACCCTCCTTGTAGGTCGAGATGACGTTCTCCCAGCCGCGGATCCGATCGGCCTTGCGCTTGGAGAGAATGATGAGGCCTTCGTCGTCCTCGACCGCCTCGAGGAGGACGTCGATCGTGTCGCCCTCTTTGACGACCTCGGGGTCGTCGAAGTGACTGAGCGGAACGATGCCTTCGGACTTCAGTCCGACGTCGACCATCACCGCCTCACTGCCGACAGAGACCACTCGACCCTTGATGATCGAGTCGACTTCTGCGTCCTGGATCGCCTCTTCGAAGATCGAGTCGAGCGAACCGCTTCCCTGGAAGGCGTTCGCGAGTTCCTGGTCGATGACCTCGTCGGGAGCGGAGAATTGTTTCAGTAGTTCGTTGGGCATCTCAAAAACTGGATTCCAGAGGCCCTTCGA
Source organism: Planctomycetota bacterium (assembly GCA_020425835.1). Next base: position 14,848 of record JAGQRC010000012.1, read on the forward strand.
GCTCTCGCAGATCGGGAGCACGGGAACCTCGTGACCGACAAAACACAGGAGGACCTTCGGCTCCAGCCGACCAGTCGGAAGCACGGCTACGCCGCCGTGCCCACCTGTGACCCTCGAGTCGCAGTCCACCGCTCAAGCAGCAGCAGATCTGGACCGTCCGTTCGCGCCCGTCGAAGCGAGCGCTTCGTCTCTCAAGATCTCGAGTCGATCTCTCAACCGCTCGAGGAATTGCTCTTCACCTTCGTCGGGGCCGATCTCCATCGGCTCCCCGTATCTCATGGTGATCCGCACCGGCCGCGGGATCGAAGAACCACGACGCCAAGCGTTCTCGTTTCCGACGATCGCGACCGGCACGACACGCGCACCGCTCCGGCGGGCCAACATGCCGACACCACCCTTCAGCGGGCGCAACCGGCCATCCTCCGACCGCGTCCCCTCGGGGAAGATCACCACGCAGTTGTCGCTCTTCAAGAGTTCCAACACCGTGCGCAGGGCCGATACCCCGATGCCCTCCCGTTCGAGAGGGATGGCTCCGTAGGCCCGGAGGACCGCTCCCCACCACTTCGGCCGGAACAGCGTGCGCCGCGCCAAGTAGCAGGACGGGCGGGCAATCGGCGCCCCGACCAGCATCGGGTCGAGGTAGCTCGCATGGGTCGACGCGAGCAGAACGGGCCCTTCGAGAGGCACTCTCTCCTTACCTCGGATGCCGAGGCGGAAGTAGACCTTGAAGCACGCGACCAATGCCCACTGGGTCAACCGGTAGATCAGGCGCACGTCTCACTCCACTCCGGAGGGACGCACTCGAGAATCCGTTCGACGACTTGCGCCGGCGTCAGGTCCGTCGAGTCGATGACGACCGCACCCGTCGGCTCGATCAATGGCGCGACCACTCGATTGCGGTCGAAGCGATCCCTTGCGGCGACATCCGCCTCGACTTCCTCGAGAGACACGTCTTCGCCCCGCCCGAGCAACTCGCGATGCCGGCGTTCCGCTCGCGCAGACAACGACGCCGTCAGGAACACCTTTGCCGCGGCGTCCGGAAAGACGACCGACCCCATGTCCCGGCCCTCGGTCACGATCGGAACCGACGCCCGGATACTCCGCTGCAGAGGCAGGAGCGCAGCGCGCACCTCGGCATCGTCTGCGAACCAATGGACCTCACGAGTGACGATACTGGTGTGCAGCTCGTCGCCGAGGTCTATCCCGTCTACCGTCACTCGGAACTCTCGAGGTCCGCTCGCGTCCGATTCGTGGATCTCGATCCGATGATCCCCGATCACACCGAGAGCCAGGTTCCGACGGCGCTCATCGGAGAGCTGCTCGATCTTCGGTCCCGACGTGCTCCGCAGCACCAGACAAGCAACCGTCCGGTACACGGTTCCCGATGAGAACGCGATCGCGCCGAGGCGATCCGCCAGGAGTCGGACCGCGGTGCTCTTCCCACAACCGGCTGGGCCGTCGATAGTGATGATCCGGGAATCCTGCAAGTTCGCGCTATCTGCCCGTGTTCGGATTGCGCCAGCAGCCCCGTTCGACTTCGCTCCTCGCGTGCTGGCGGTCGGGTCGATCGATCGGGACCCGTCGAAGCGGCGTTCTCGCCCCTCGAGAGAAGCCCGATAGGCTACGGAACCGACTCCCCCGGAGCAAGGGTCCGACGCCAAAAGTGCCCCCCCGGACTCGGGATGCCCGCGATCGACCACCGGAAGACCATCGCGTATCCGTAGGCGAAGAGTGCCAGCAGCGGCAAGGACAGGGGCTGCCCGCCGCGTAGAGTGGCGGCGATCGCGGCCAGGACGTAGGCCGTCATTCCCGCCTCGGCCCAGCCCACCAGGCCGATCCGCCGACGGCGCCCGTCCGTCGACCCCCGCTTCGGCGTGCGCTCGAACACCCGAGAGCGGCCGAACGCTCCGCGGAGCACCGCGCGAGTGTTGTGCACGGTCATCCCCAGGCCGAGCGCCATCAGGTGAGGGATGGTCCAGAGGTAGGTCCTCATCGGACTCCGCCGGCTCGACAGCGCCCGGCCGTAGAAGAGTGCTACCGAGAGGGTTGCGAAACCGAAGAACGGAACATCCGCCCACAGCCAGCGTCCCGCGCTGCCGATGCGAAGGAGAACAGCGGGTGGAACTGCCAGGACCAGGACCCAGAGGAGCAAGTAGTTCAGGTTGCCGGTCAGGTAGAAAACGAGGTCGAGTCGCTCGCGCCACGACAGCGACGATCGGAGCACTCGTCCGAGCCAGGCGACTGCCGTA
>JAGQRC010000128.1 GCA_020425835.1 Planctomycetota bacterium
GCACGATCGCCGTGAGCCACTCGCGTTCTCGTCCGGGCGTCGGGGGCGGAAAGGGCAAGGTCGGCGCGAACAAGAGCGCGTCGACGATGCGCGCGCGTTCCCGCCGGTCCGAACCGAGGGCCCCGATCCGGCGCAGCACCGCCTCGATCGCCGGAGCCGGCGGGCCGCCCCAGAGGACCGTCCAGACACTCAACGCGAACTCGTCACCTCGCAAGGGTCGTGATGTGCCGGAGACACACTCGAGGACCCAACCCTCGAGACCCCGATCGTCTTCGTCGGGGAGCGGCGGAGCGACGCCATAGGGATGCGAGCGAACCGTCGTCGCGCGGTCGACCTCGATCTCGAGCATTCCCCGCCAATTCGCACGGTCCGCCGGGACTTCGTCGGGATTCAGGGTCAGCGCGAGTTCGAGCCAGCTCGGCTCGCGGTCGACCCATCGTCCGATCAGTGTCTTCCGCGCGCGCTCGCGCCAGAACTCGGGGCTCGTTCGGGCGAGGGTGACGCGATCCGACACCGATCCACCACCCTCCACGAGTTCGTCGAGCGTCGGCTCGCGGCCGTACAGCGCTCGATGAATCCGTCGCACTCGGTCGATCTCCATCGGATCGAGCTCTCTCAACCGCTCGAACTCGAAGACGGCGGCATCGGGGCCGAGCGGCGGATCACCGGCGACCCACGCGGCCACCCCGTCCGTGGCGTCCGCCGTCAACAACAGCGTGAACGTTGCGTCGTGCGGCGCGACGCTCGAGAACTTCGGAATCGTCCAGCCGCCGGTGGTTCGCGTCGGCAGCGCGCCGCGAGCCTTCGCCGTGCGGAGTTGGTCCGCCCACCGCCCCCACTCCAGGGAAGCTCCACCGCGAAAGTCGACGCGCTCCGACGAGACGTGACAGAGCGACGTCGCACAGGACCGGTCGAGCTCTCGACCGAGCTCGCCCCAACCGGCCCGATCCGCTGGCGGCTCGATCGCTCGACGCTCGAGCGGACGTGGGATGATCGGGCTCGGCGTCAGCTCGACGACTTTGGCGTCCTCGTCACCCGCCTCTTCGGCCGTCGAGGTCGTCGAGCCCTTCGCTCCGATCCAACCGGGCAGCACCCAGCCCATCCACGCGGCGACCCCGAGCAGCACGACGATCACTGCGACGATCCCCCCCGTGCGCGATCGCGCGGGCGCGCCTTCGCTCGGGCCGACCTCGATGGGCGTCTCACCAGGGATCGGACGTGGCACGGTCTCGGGGATCCGAAACGTCTCGGGACCCGCCCCGGCGATCACCGCGACGAGATTGCCGATGATGAACTCCTCGCCTGGCCGGACCGCGAACTCGGTCAATCGTCGACCACCGAGTCGCATCCCGTTCTTCGAGTCGAGATCGACGATGTGGAAGCGACCGTCTCGGCCGACCGTCAGCGACGCGTGCACCTTGGATATGGAGCGATCAGGAAGGACGACGTCGACATCCTCGCCGCGACCGATCCGAAGTACCACATCGGGACCGAGCGTCGGGAGCTCGACGCGAGCCGAGAAGTCGCGCTCGCGGCCACGGGCGATCAGGTAGGCCATGAAGTCCCTCCGGGTGGGAAGGCACGAGTCTCGTCCGAAGTCGGGATCACGTCGCGACGGGAGGGTGGGTCGATTCTAAGCGACGACGCGGGGCGCTTCACCTTCGAATCTCCGGGAGCGGCTCAGCGGATCAGACTCCAGCCGACCGACGCTGCCCAGCCGCACAGAATCAGGAAGTGCGTCGGCTGGCGGTACACCCGCTCGACGGGGGTCATCTCCGGTGACTTTCGGATCAAACGGAAGTCGTTGAGGAACCCGAGGAGGACGAACGGTGCGGAGGCGAGCTCCCGGCCCTCGCGAAAGACCGGCGAGTCGAAGCAGTAGAGCACGTAGGTGACGATCGCGACCATCGACACCGCCGCGAGCGCGATGTCGATCCCTCGGATGCTGTAGTGCGCGAGGCTCGGGCGGTGCTCGACGTCGAGCCCGGCGACGAGGTCGGCTCGTCGCTTCGTCAGCGCCAGGAACAGGGCCATGGTGGAGGTGCAGCCGACCAACCATCCCGACGGTGCCACTCGGACCAGAGCGCATCCGAAGACGACGCGAACGAGGAACCCGATCGCGAGGAGCGTGACATCGACCACGCCGATGTGTTTGCCGAACGACGAGTAGACCAGATTGATCCCGAGATAGACCAACCCGAGACCGATCGCGGCCCCGAGCGCCGTCAGTCCGAGCAGCCCGATCCCCAGCGACGCGAGCAGGACGCTGAAGATCAGCGCCCACCGGTCCCCGATGCGCCCGGCGGCGACCGGCCGATTCCGCTTGCGCGGATGTTGTCGGTCCCGCTCCGCATCGCGGACGTCGTTGAAGACGTACGACGCCGAGGCGAGCAACGAGAAGCCGACGAAACCGAGCGCGATGGTCCCGCCGTTCAATTGCGCCCCGGCCGCGACCGCGAACGGGAGCGGAATCAGGATGAAGCCGTTCTTGATCCAGTGATGCGGACGCGCCAGACGAATCAGATCGGCGCCGCGCGACGACGCTCTCCGGTCGGTCGTCGACGAGAGCGACCGGGAAACCTCGGGGTCCTCGGACGTCACCGGCCCGCTCCGCCTCGTGTGTCGCGGATCGTGTCGCCGAAGAGCCGAACCGACAGCGCACTGCAGATCGAACGATCCGGATCCCAGCGATCGCGTTCCGACTGGAAAGCCGGCAGCCGCGGCTCCATACGGGCGAACGACGCCGCGGTCGTCAACGCGTCCTTGGCGAGATAGACCCTTCCCCCAGCGTCGATGACGTGCTGGTTGAGTCGACCGACCAGATCGCGGGTCGCCTCGCCCCGGTACGGCACATCGAAGCAGACGGTCACCCCGCGTCGCGGGAACGAGAGCAACCCATCCCCCTCGTCACCGAGATCCTTGATCACGGTCAGGAAACTCTCCCCGCCCGACGCTCGGAAGTGATCGACGAGGTTCACCGCGCCTCGACCGTCGTCGCCCCATGGAACGACCGCCTGATACTGGATGAATCCGTTGGCACCGTACGCGCGGTTCCAGCCATCGATCGCATCGAGAGGGTGGAAGAACGACTCGGCGGAGACGAGGCGCGCTCCCGGTCGCCGCGTCCAGCGGTACACGATGTTGCCGAGCCGAGCGATCGACCGACCGATGCGAATCGGCGGCCGGCGTCGAGGTCGCCGCTTCGGTGGAGCGAAGTCGGGCACCTCGGGCGCCTCGGCCCAGTCTCCCGCCAACACCACCCCTCGCCCGCCACCGAGGAGGTCGACCCAGCCCACGGTGAAGGCATGTCGCTCACTGGCCTCGCGCAGAACCTGGGACAACTCGGTCAGGTCGGCCGTATGACGGCACGTCTGGCGGACCCACGCGGACGCGACCCGTTCGAGCTCGAACTCGACCTCGAGAATGGTCCCGGTCAGCCCCATGCCGCCGACCGTCGCGCGGAATAGACCGGGCTCGATCTCCCGGGAGCAGCGGACCGTCGCTCCCGACGCGACGCGAACGACGAGTTCGCGCACGTGTCGTCCGAACGACCCGACGCGATGGTGGTTCTTGCCGTGCACATCGGCCGCGACCATTCCGCCGACCGTGACGTACCGGGTCCCGGGCGAAACGGGAACGAACCAACCGCGAGGGGTGAAGAGAGACAGAATCGCGTCGAGCGAGGCCCCCGCCTCGGTCCGCAGGACGCCGCGGTCGGGATCGAACCGGAGGAGTCGGTCGGCGAATCGGGTGCATGTCACCGCTCCGCCCGACTCGGCCGGGAGCGCCGCGTCCCCGTACGCGCGACCGAGCCCGCGGGCCAACTGGGTCGGATCGAGTCGATCGAGGCGGTCGTCGGATCGAAGCCGTGCCCGCGTTCGCGGGACCCGACCCCAACCGGCGATCTCGATCGTGTCGCCAGCGGGTCCCTCGCGATGCGGCGCATTCATCTCGACGGTGCTTTCGTCAGGGGCCGGTGCGAGGGGGGAGCTGCGCCGTGCCTAACATGATTCCAGATTGTACGTTATTTTTGGCGTCCGACGCGTGCGGGATTCCGCGACATGATTCTGCTAAACTCCGCCGCCTTCTGGCCCGGGTTTCCCCCTCGATTCGAGTCGCGCTTCCGTGAGCGCGATCGGAGGGATCGTCGCCGACGAGACCCGCCCCGACGACCGCCGGAGCGGCTCGGGCACCCGACCGTGGGTCTGCGACCCGCGTCGACGGGCGCAATACCAGGAACACGGCCCGCGGGCGCAATCCGGCCCGGCGGCAGAATGGCCCCAACGATTCCGATAGGCGAACTCCATGAGTGCCGGCAACAGCATTCCCGACTTCGGCTCTGCGACCATCCACTCCAACCTCTCCGTCCCGGCTCTGATCGAAGAGGCCGTTCGTCGGAAGGAGGGACAACTCGCCGCCAATGGCGCACTCTGCTGCGATACCGGTGAACGCACTGGGCGCAGCCCCTCCGACAAGTTCCTCGAAGACTCTCCGGGCATCACCGCGAACATCGACTGGGGGAAGGTCAACCGACCGATCAGTCCGGACAACTTCGCCCGGCTCGAAGCGAAGGCCCTCGAGCATCTCCGAAAGCGCGGCGAGATCTTCCGATTCGACGGGTTCGCGGGCGCCGATCCCGAGTACCGACTGAAGGTCTCGGTCTTCACCGAGAAGGCGTGGCACAGCCTCTTCGCGAAGACCCTGTTCATCAACGCCCCCAAGGGCAATCTCGCCTCGTTCCAGCCGGACTGGGTCGTCATCAATGCGTGCGGCATGCGCGTCGAGGACTTCAAGGACTACGGCCTCGCATCGCCGATGGGCATCGTGCAATCGCTGGAGAAGAAGAAGGTCCTGATCTTCGGCACTCACTACGCGGGGGAGATCAAGAAGTCGATCTTCTACGCGATGAACTACGACCTCCCCGATCTCGGCGTCTTCCCGATGCACTGCTCGGCCAACGTCGACTCGAAGGATCCGGGCAACGTCGCGCTGTTCTTCGGTCTGTCGGGCACCGGTAAGACGACGCTCTCCGCCGATCCGGATCGTCCCTTGATCGGGGACGATGAGCACGGCTGGTCCGAGCGCGGCGTGTTCAACATCGAAGGCGGCTGCTACGCGAAGTGCATCCGGTTGTCGCCGAGCGGTGAGCCACAGATCTTCAACGCGATCAAGTTCGGCTCGGTCCTCGAGAACACGGTGATCGACGACGGAACGCGCGAACCCGACTACGACGACGGATCCAAGACCGAGAACACCCGCGTCACCTATCCGGTGTCCTACATCCCCGGGGCGCGGATCCCGTCCGTCGGCAGCCACCCGAAGAACGTCGTCTTCCTGACCGCCGACGCGTTCGGGGTACTGCCCCCGGTGAGCAAGCTGACACGCGAGCAGGCGATGTACTACTTCGTCAACGGCTACACGTCGAAGCTGGCGGGAACCGAGGCGGGCGTGACCGAACCGACGCCGAACTTCAGCCCCTGCTTCGGTGGACCGTTCCTCCCCCGCCCCCCCATGGTCTACGCGGAGTGGCTCGCCAAGCGAGTCGCGGAGCACGACGCCGATGTCTGGCTCCTGAACACCGGATGGACCGGCGGCCCCTACGGAGAAGGCGAGCGGTTCAAGCTCTCCTACACGCGCGCGTTCGTCACCGCGATCCTCGACGGCTCCCTGCGCAACGCCGAGTACGTGGAGCATCCGATCTTCGGTCTGCAGATGCCGACCACCGCGCCGAACGTCCCGGCCGAGGTGCTCAGCCCTCGGGAGACGTGGAGCGATGCCGGGGCGTACGATTCCAAGGCGAAAGAGCTCGCCGCTCTGTTCCGGAAGAACGACGCGGCCTACGAGATCTCCGACGAGGTTCGAGCGGCCGGTCCGCGCATCTGATCGGTCGACCAACCCGGGACCCTCGTGCGACGCCGACTCTCTCCTCGAGGGTCGGCGTTGCGCATCGGTTGACGCCTTGCCGACTGCGAGCGTCGGACCGACGAGATCCCGACCCCCATCCCGGCCTCCGGAATCCTGGTCACCGTACCGTCTCCGCACCCGGTCGTTCCCGATCCCACCTCCGGAATCGTCGGCCGTGGTCGTCGCAGACGAGTTTCACCGCCAGCGCCCAACGCTCGAGCGGGTTGGCCCCGAGGTTGCCCCTGAGCTGCGCGAGTCGGATCTTCTCCCGAGGAGGTGATGGGATGTCGCGCCGTGTCTCCGACAGTGTTCTCGATCCCTGGATCGCCCCCGCGGTCCCCCACCTCTACCGCGCGCTGCATCTTCCGCGTGCGCTCCCGCCCGAGGCGATCGTGATCGCGGGGCACATCGTCGCGCTCCTCGGCGCAGTGGGCTTCGCGCTGTCGACCTCGACGCGCTGGGGCGGGTTCCTCGCGGCGGCGGGCGTCCTGGGCAACCACCTGTGCGACATGGTCGACGGCACCCATGCTCGCCGCACCGGACAATGCCGAAACGGTGGAGAGCTCCTCGACCACTTCTTCGATCCGCTGAGCTTCTCCGCCTGGATGATCGGGCTCGGTTGGGCGTGCGGACGCACGGAGCTGGCGATCGTCGGCATCCTCTTCGTCTACGCCACGGCGGTGCTGACGAACATCCGCGCGAAGATGACCGGAGAGTTCCGGCTGTCGAAGGTCGGTCCGACGGAGTTCAAGGCGTTGCTGGCCCTCTTCGGCACCGCGCTCGGGACCTTGGCGTTCGCGGCCCCCGATCGGGCCGTCTTCGCGGCGACAGTCGGATTCACCGCGCTCTGTGTCGCCGGCGCGGCTCAACTCGTCGTCGGCGTCGTGCGTTCGGTCCGGGCGGTCGATCGCGACGGCGCGAAGCCCGACACGTCCGAGTGGGAGTGGCGGGGCGCGTCGTCACGGAGTTGAGTCGGATCGGTGCGCACCGGCTCGGGCGATGTAGAGCCCGCGGTTCGCGAAGCCCTCCGCTTCACGGAAGACCTCCAGGCCGGCCTCTTCGAGCGCTCGAGTGACCTCTTCATCCGTCGCGAGGAACATCTCGTGACGTTCGATCACGTGCTCGATCCCCTCGACGGTACCGACCAAGTGGTGCATCTCCATGACCGCCAGACGCCCCTCGACGCGACTGACGTTCATCCGAGCGATCTTGAGTTCGGGCCGATCGACGGTGTTCATGTGGAGCGTGTCGGGCCGGAACGCCTCCGGCGTGAACCACGGTTCGATGATCGCGATGCCGCGCGGACGCAGGTGACGGGAAATCGATCGACACGCCGACTGCAGCGCCTCGAGGTCGGGCGCGTAGCCGATGGAGCTGAACAGGCAGGTGACCACGTCGAAGGATCGTCCGAGGTCGAAGTCGATCAGATCCGCCTCGAAGAACGTGACATGAGGAAGTCGAGCACGAGCCACCTCGAGCATCCGTGGCTCGAGGTCGGCGCCGCACACGTCGAAGTCGCCGACGAGATGCTCGAGATGCCGCGCGGTGCCACAACCGAGGTCCAAGAGGGTCCGCGGGGAGGCGGAGTGGTACTTCCCGATCAGCTCCTGGAGTCGCGCCGCTTCGCCGGCGTAGTCCTTCCAGTCGTAGATGGCGTCGTATCGGTGCGCCATTCGGTCGTACATGAGTCGCGGCCTTCCCGGTGAGCTCTTCTGGAGGTCACTGTTCCTGGGACCGGTCCCGGCGGTACTTCGCCCACCAGACTTGGATCAGGTCGGAGGTGTCGTTGGCCAGCGCGCGCTGGACTTCCTCACCATCGGGCGTCGCGAACCAGATGACGTCGGCGGTCAACACGGACCGATTCCGAGTGTTCTCTTGATGGGCGAGCCGGACGATCACCGGTGGCGCGCTCCCGAACGAGAAGTAGGCCTCGCGGTCGGCCGGCGGAAGCTTCGATCGGTCGAACCGGAACTCCGACGCCATGGTGGACGGATCGTTGGGCTGGAACCCGCGGTGCTCGAGGACGAGCGCGAGACGATCGAAAGCGGCGACGTGGTCCGGCGCCCGATCCGCCGGCGCGGCCGACTGCATCACTTG
>JAGQRC010000129.1 GCA_020425835.1 Planctomycetota bacterium
GTATGAGCCAATACGACTGCGTTTCGCCGGAAGTACTGGCCTTGAAATCTCGGACTCTCGCCTCGAAAGCAGTTTTTTTCCGCGCGAACCGCGGCGACCTTCACCGAACGAAGGACTCGCGGAGGATCGCGAAGCAGATCGTGTCCCGTCGCTCCCCGCTCGGCGCGAGCATGTGACTCTTCAAACGTCCCTCGCGCTCGAGACCCGCCTTCTCCGCGACGCGAACACTCGCGGGGTTCGCCGCATCGCACCGCCACGAGAGCCGTAGCCACGGCCACTCGCTGAATCCCCAGCGGAGCATCGCACCGAGGAAACGGGTTCCCAGTCCGCGCCCCGCGCGATCCCCTCGGATCCACATGCCCATCTCGGCGCTGCGGAGTTCGAGCCCGCCCTCCCGGAGGTGATAGCCCCCGCCGCCCCAGAGCTCGCGTTCATCCGGGGACATCAAGGCGATCACGAAATCCCTCGCGAGCAGCCACCGAGCGTTGAACTCGCGAACGAGTCGCTCGGCCTCCTCGTCGGACTGATCGGGCTTGGCCCAGGGCATGAACGGCTTCAGATGATCATAGGATGCGTTGCCCGCCTCGCGGAGGAGTGCGCCGTCCCCGGGTCGGTAGCAGCGGAGGATGAACTCGGGCGTCTCGAATCGGAACGGCGCGAAGAGATAGTCCACGGTCAGCTCCTCGGTCGTCGATAGCGGACCACGTAGTCAGGTGTCGCGACATCGGGGTGGAGGCGCGCGTCGGCGATGGGATCCCCCACCGCGAGTCCGAGCGGCAGCACGCCGGCCCAGATCGGGAGCGCGTAGTCGGCCTCCTCATCGCCCACCGGCGCGTCGCGGAGTTTCGCGGATGCCTCGTCGATCGGGAAGGCGACCACGGCCGTCGCGGCACTCTCCGATTCGCTCGGCATCCGCGCATCCGAGGAGCGTCCGGGGACGACGTGCTCGACGAGCGCCTCGAACACGCGCGACTTCTCGGCGGCCTCCTCGACGGGACGCCCGCGACCGAGGACGACCACGCTGCGATAGTTCATGGAGTGATGGAACGCGGAACGAGCGAGGACCAGACCGTCCACGAGGGTGACCGAGATGCAAGCGGGACTGCCCGCTCCGATCACGCGGAGCAATCGGCTTCCGCGCGAGCCGTGCAGGAAGAGTTCATCCCCGATGCGGCCGTGGATGGTCGGAATGACGAACGGCTGTCCCTCTTCGACGATCCCGACATGGCAGATCAGCGCCTCGTCGATGATCGCATCGATCAGCGCCCGGTCGTACCGTCCGCGCGACGGAATGCGGCGAACCCGGGATCGGTCGCTCGGCGGAAGGCCTGCGGCGTCCATGTCGACGTCCTTTCGATGGTTCGGACACGCGTGTCGATGGGGTGGAACGCCGAGGAATCGGACGGCGCGCTTCGCATCGAACCGCGGTGTCCGTACACGCGTGGGCGGGCTCCACTCGCGATCAAGGATACTCGATCGACTCGAGCGTCCGCGTCACCAGCGGCTCACCGTCGAGCGTCGTCTCGATGCGCGCGGGCGGTCCGGGGTGGGCCACAGCGTAATCGAATCGCGCGACGATCTCTCGGCCGTCCTCGACCTTGCGCGACCGATAGACCCGACAGTCCAGACGACCGAGCGGCAGCTCGACCTGCTCGGCGAGGACCTGCGTCGACACGGTGGAGAAGATGTCGTACCGAGTCCAGTCCTCCCAGCGGCCCCGCACCTCGACCGACTCGGAGACGTTTCCACGATCCGTCGTGACCTCGAGACCGACTTCGTCGTCGTCGTTGGCGATCACACGAACTGTTTGCGTCTCCGACGGGCGACCCGGTGACGTGGTCCGGTAGACCCAGACCGTTCCGACCGGGCAGGCGGCTCGAACTTCCTCGACGGTGAAGGGCGGCTGCACGGTTGCGACGCCCTCGCTCCGGCCCCCATCAGCGAGCACTTCCCCGGTGGGCTCTTCGACGGAGCTCGGGCCAGAACCCTGCGGCGAGCCCGTCGGGTCCCGAAGCGAAGCGCCTTCTCGCTGCTCACGCACGAGATCCGGCATCGCGCAGCCCGCGACGACGCTCCCCACGACGACCAACACTCCCGACAACGCGACCCGAACGAGCTTCACGGCCGCAGCTCCCTCGAGCGACCGTTCGGACCGAGTACGTCGACCTTGCCGAGCTCGGGCTCGACCGCGCGGAGTCGGACGACCGGCGATTCGTGGCCGTCGAACACGGTGACCGCTCCACCGCCGGTCGACGAGCTGCCCAGCCGGATCAGGGTCTGTCCGAGATGGTCCCACGTCTCGATCGTGCCATCCGTGCCGTCGACGACCCCGATCGCCACCGCCGGGCCCGCCGCCGAGTAGACCTCGATCTGCCCATCGATCTCGTCGTGGAGCAGACGAACCAGATCGCCACCATCGCGGTGGCCCGTCCGAAGGTTGCCGGCGCCGCTCGGATCGACCCACATCTCCGCGACCGGCTGCCCCCCGATGTGTCGGAGGATCAACTGACCTCCGGCCGACATCGGCGCGACACCCATCGCCGCGACTTCCTCTCCGCCGCCCGCGAACAACCGGAACATGCCGGCACCGTGAGCGTCCTCCCCGACCGTGGCGACGACTTCCCCCGTCTGGTTGACGATCTGGATCTCCCGCGCACGCAAGAGACCGGGGACGCGCGACGTGACCTGACGGTACTCGCCTTCGATCGCGGCGAGCAACGAGGTCAGGCGATCCCGATGCTCGACGAGGAATGTGCCGTACTTCCCGAGCTGCTCGACCCCTTCGAGCCGCTCGATGCGATCGAGGAGCTCGCGCGCCTGCCGGGAGGACTCCTCGATCCGCGCGGTCAAGTTGGAGAAGCGCTCGACCGAGCTGTCGAGCTCCTCGAGCCGAGCCTCGATCGCCGCGAGGCGGGACTCCGAGTTCGAGAGCGCGACGCGAACCTCGCCCGTGTCGCTCACCGACGCGTGCGGCTCCACTGCGGCAGGCGGCGTCACGCTCTCGCCGAACCGGCCGACATCCGTGCGAGTTCCGGCGCAGCCGGCGGCCCAACTGGCCAAGCCGACGATCAGCACTTGCTGAGAAAGCCGCATCGCGCCTCCCATCCGTTCCGCGAGTTTGCCCCGCGATGATCCCGACTCCCCGACTCCGAGCAACCCCTCGTGGACGGGGCCGGGCCGTGCTCCGCAGCGGCCGTCCCTGGCCGACCGTCGAGCCCGTCTCGATCCTGGGAATCTCCCCGGCCCGGGCCGTCTCCGCAAGCTCCTCCGAGATTTGAACCTACTCCAACACTCGGCGGGATCCCACCGCGGGACTCGGCTTTGCTCGCGCGCCTCGGCCGAAGGGGGGACGTCTCGTATCGGGGAAGTGTTGGGAGGCTCGGGTGGTCGCGTCGTCCGTTCGCGATCGCCGAGCGATCCCCGCCTTCCCGTTGCGGTGCCGTTCGATTCTCCGGCCGCGATGGCCGGCAAGACTCCGTGAACCCAGACTCCTGAGAGGCGAACTCATGCAAATGCCGAGTGGTGGCGTCCAGCGTGTTCTCGTGGTGACCCTGGTAACCGGGCTCCTCACCGTCTCGACCGCGGTGCGGGCGAGCCAAGAGAGCTACAAGATCGTTCCGAGCGATGGAGGGGCGGAGAACGAGTTCGGGTTCTCGGTCGCACTGGATCAGGGCCTGTTGGTCGTCGGCGCACGTCACGACGACGACAACGGTCCCGAGTCGGGCTCGGCCTACGTCTACGACGCGCTCTCCGGTGCGCTCGTCTTCAAGCTGACCGCGAGCGATGGTGCGGCTGGAGATGAGTTCGGCTTCTCGGTCGCGATCGACGGCGGACACATCGCCATCGGCGCGCTGCGGGACAACCAGGGTGGAGTGACATCCGGCTCCGTCTATCTGTTCGATGCGTCAACCGGAGCGGAGCTCGCCAAGCTCACCCCGAGCGACGGCGCGGACGGAGATGAGTTCGGCCACTCGGTCGCGATCGAGGGGAACCTCGTCGCGGTCGGCGCGAAGCGCGACGATGACAACGGGCTCGACTCGGGTTCCGCTTACCTGTTCAGCGTGAGCACTGGCCTCCAGGTCGACAAGCTCGTGCCGAGCGACGGCGCGATGAACGACAACTTCGGCGGCGCGATCGCGATGGATGGCGGAGTCGTGGCGATCGGCGCCCATGCCGACTGGGACAACGGTCCGCTCTCCGGCTCGGCATACCTCTTCGACGCATCGACGGGCGCCCTGCTCTTCAAGCTGCTCGCCGACGATGGCGCCACGAACGACTTCTTCGGTTCGTCGATCGACATCGACAATGGTGTGGTCGCGGTCGGAGCGTGGTCGAAGAGCATCGTCTTCGATCATTCGGGGGCGGCGTACACGTTCGATGCGTCGACGGGAGCCCAGCTGGCCCGGCTCGTCCCGAGCGACACGGGGGACCAAGACAACTTCGGCTTCGCGATCTCGATCGACGGCGGGGTCGTCGCGGTCGGTGCGCGTCAAGACAACGACAACGGCTTCGATGCCGGCTCCGCGTATCTCTTCGATGCGTTCTCCAACACCCAGCTCGACAAGCTCCTGGCCAGCGATGGCGCCGCGCTCGACTACTTCGGCTCGTCGATCGCGTCGGCGAACGGCGTCGTGGTGGTGGGATCGATCGGAGACCAGGACCTCGGCAACGACACGGGGTCGGCGTACGTGTTCGGCACGCCATCGCCCGACTCGTTCGTTCGGGGCGACGGCAACGATGACAGTGTCGTCAACCTCGCCGACGTGATCTACGCGCTGAACTACCTGTTCCTGTCCGGTCCGGCCGTCTGTGCCGACGCGATCGACTCCAACGACGACGGCATCGTCAACCTCGCCGACGCGATCCACCTGATCAACTGGCTGTTCGTCACCGGGCCAGGACCGGTCTCCCCGTTCCCGAACTGCGGCCCCGACGGCACGCAGGACCCGCTCACCTGCAGCGGGTACACCTCCTGCCCGTGACACGGCCTTCGAACCCGATGCGCTGAGTCCGATGAGCTCGCGGTGGTCCCTCGACCACTGCGGGCTCCGATCGGCGGGTCGCCTTCCCACCTCTCCCGCGCGCCGCTACCCTGCCCGACCGCCGCGACAGGAGAGTTCCATGCACGCGTTCTTCCCCCCCGAACGGCTCCTGCTGGGTCCCGGCCCCAGCGCGGTGCCCGCGAGTGTGCTGCGCGCCCTCGGCGCCCCGACGATCGGGCACCTCGATCCGGAGTACCTCTCGCTCATGGATGAGACGCGCGCGATGCTCCGCGCTCTGTTCCGAACCGAGAACGAGATGACGCTCGCCATTCCCGGCACCGGGAGCGCCGGCATGGAGACGAGCCTCGTCAACATGATCGAGCCCGGCGACCGGGTCGTCATCGGCGTCTCCGGGGTCTTCGGAGGTCGACTGTGCGACATCGCCGAGCGCGCAGGCGCCCGCGTGGAGAGAGTCGAGGTGCCCTGGGGTGAGGTGATCGAGCCCGGAGCGATCCACGCCGCGCTCTCGGAGCCGACTCGCCTCGTCGCCATCGTCCACGCCGAGACCTCGACCGGTGCGCATCAGCCACTCCAGGAGATCTCCCGCATCACGCACGAGGCCGGCGCCCTCCTCGTCGTCGATGCAGTGACCTCACTCGGCGGGGTCGAGCTCCGGGTCGACGACTGGGACATCGACGTCTGCTACAGCGGGACACAGAAGTGCCTGAGCTGCCCGCCCGGCCTCGCCCCGGTGACCTTCTCGCCGCGAGCGATCGACCGTCTCGATGCGCGGACGTCCAAGGTGCAGAGCTGGTACCTCGATGTCTCGATGCTGCGACAGTACTGGGGCGAGGCGCGGGTCTACCACCACACCGCGCCGATCAACATGACCTATGCGCTCCACGAGGCGGTGCGTCTCGTCCTCGAGGAAGGGCTCGATGCCTGCGTCGAGCGACACTCCCGTCATCACCGGGCCCTCCGAGCGGGGCTCGAAGCGATCGGACTCGAGTACATTCCCACCCATTCGTTGACGACGCTGAACGCGGTCCACGTCCCGACGGGGGTCGACGAGGCCGCCGTCCGCCGCGGACTCCTCGAACGCTCCGGGATCGAGATCGGCGCGGGGCTCGGCCCGTTCAAGGGGAAGGCGTGGCGCATCGGCCTCATGGGGCACTCGGCCCGGGAGGCGAACGTGCTCCTCTTCCTCGCTGCGCTCGAGGGCGAGCTCGCCCGCCAGCACCGCGGACACGATCCAGGCGCGAGCGTCGCTGCCGCCAACGCGAGCTACGCGTCCATCGCGAGCTGAGCCGATGGAATGAACGGGCCGCGGAGCATCCGCGCTTTTCGACCCGCGCCTCGCTCAGTCCGCTTCGTGCGCCATCCGGCGGATCGCCTCGGCGGAGGGTCGCTCTTCGCGGAACCAGGTCCGGAGCCGTGCGACGTTGTCCGGACCGAGATGCTCACGCAGCCGCGACTTGAGTTCCGGCGGAATGACGCTGGTGTCGCCGCGCGAGAGGGCTTCCGCGTGATCGATCGCGACGCGTCGCAGCTCGGATCGGGTCGCTCGGTCGGAGTCGTCGAGGCCCGCTTCGGAGACGACTTCCGCCACCGCGCGGGCATCATCGAACGCGGACTCGAGGGAACCGAACAGTCCGACGCTCGCGGCCGGAATGATCGCCATGCCGAGCACCACGAATGCGCCGACGGCGAGCGGACCCGCGCGAACGCGACGCCGGGACCGGGCGCGACGACGTCGCGCCGGCGGTGGCCGTGTCAAGACATGCCCCCTCTCGATCCCGACCGCTCACGACTCGAGCGAAACGCCGGGGTCACCATCCTTCAATCTACGATGGCACCGGCAGGTGGAGCGGCGGAACCCGCCGGCTCCCGCGCCGGGCCTCGAGGATCGATTCCTCCCCCACCTTGCCCGCGCACGCCTTACGACTTCTCGCGACGTCGTTCGTCCATCGTCGGTGGTGGGGAACGGCAGTCGAGTTCGGTGAACTTCCGAAAGACGCTGAAGCTCCTGCGGCCTGCGTCCGATAACGCGGTGGAGTGTCCCGGCGCGACGACCAGAGGAACGACCATGCGCGAAGGTCCCTCGACAATCCACACGCTCGGACTCGGCCCGATCGAGCTTCGCCTCGTCGTCCACGACGCGCAGATCGATCAGGCGCTGCGGGAGAGGTACGGCAGCTTCCTCGTCCCCGCTCCTCGCTCGGAGTCCGCGACCTGCACCATCGACCTGACGCGGAAGCCGTTGGCCGCGCTCGGCGACCCGTACGACGTGGCCGTCGAGGTCGAGCCGCGGGCGTTGCGGCTGGAGTCCCCGGTCGTGGAGGGCCGAGTCGATCTCGATCGGCGACGGGGATCGCTCTCCGTGTATCTCCACCCGCGGTTCGGAGCCGGGGTCTACATCGAGAATGCGCTCCGACAGATCGTCCAGGTGCTCGCCGTCGATCGACGCGCGTTCCTCCTCCATGCCGCGGCGGTGGCTCACCCGACTCGATCGATCGTCCACGTGTTCGCGGGGAAGTCGGGTGCGGGAAAGACGACGATCTCCGAGTTGCTGCGCCGTCGCGGTGGGCTCGTCCTCTCGGACGATCTCGTGATGGTCGATTGTCGATCTCCGCATCCCGTTCTCACCGCGACGCCGTTCTTCGGCACACTCCGTGAGGCCGAGCCGATCCGAGGACTCCGCGGAGAGATCGACGCGCTCCACTTCCTCCGTCAGAGCTCACGCGTCGCCGTCCACCCCGTCGCGAACACCGCGACCGCCCTCGCGATGACGCTGACCCACGTGCCGTTCGCCGATCCGCTCGATCGCCGCCATCGCGAACGCCTGCTCGAGACCGTCGCCCACCTCGTGGCGACGACCAAGGTCCGGCAGCTCTCTTTCCGCAAGGATCTGTCGTTCCTGTCGGCGATCGGTTGGGGCGACCTCGCCACGCCCTGGGCACCCGGCCGTCATCTCGCCGAGCGGGGTCGCGACCTCGTGACTCCCCCCAC
>JAGQRC010000130.1 GCA_020425835.1 Planctomycetota bacterium
CCGGTGGGATGATCCCCCGGCGTGTCACGCGGTAGACCCCTTCGTAGGGCCACTCCCTCGCGGCGCCGGCCGTCGCCTCACGCAGCTTCGACAGTCGCGCTCTCTCCTCCGCTTGCCACTTCTCGAGCTCGGCGGCCGGGAGCGTTCCCACCGGCGGGTCGGACTCGTAGTTCTCCTGATTCCCGACCAACAGGTCGACCGCACGGACGATCGCCGATCGGATCTCGTCGTCGGAGGGCGCGGGGTCGACATCGGCCGCCCGACTCGTGCCCCACGCGATCACCATCGCCCCCACCAGTGCCCACTTGGTTCGACTCATGGCGCTTCCCCTTCTCGTCACCGCTCGTTGCGGAGCTCGTTGATCCGTGCGTCATCGTAGAAATGGAGCGACGCTCCGCGGGCGGAACGCATCTTGACGAAAGCGACGATCTGACCGACGTGCCACGAGAAATGCTCGACGACGTGGTAGATCGCCTCGAGACCGGTCGTGTCGAAACCCTGGATGCGGACCGGCACCGCGAGTCGCGCCTCCCCCATGCTCTCGATCACCGAGCACGCCTCGTGGACCGTGTCGGACAACGTCGCGAAGAGACGATCGGTCTCCCCGGGGTCGAACGGCTCGCCGCCCCGTCGACCGAACTCGGATGCACGATCGCGCGCGTCGGTCGCTCCTCCGAGACCGGAGACGATCCACTGCCGCACGTTCCCCTGGAGATGGAGGAGGAGATTCCCGACCGAGTTCGTGTGCTCCTCGGAACGCCACCAGAGGTCTTCGGGCGCGAGCAACGCGAGCGCATCGCGGATGCGGGGCAAGTAGTCATCCTCGAGGTGCCGAACGGACGCCCGGATGAAGATCGAAGCGATGGGCATCGAACTCCTGTCGTCGCAGGGGGTGACCCGCTCGCTCGGGAGCGGACGGGAGCGATTGTAGGCGAAGGCGCGCGTCGACTACACCAGCGTCCCGAGTTCCTCGGGGCTCGGGGCTCCTCGGTTCGAGCGTCGCCGCGGTGATCGTCGACAGATCGGCATCGATGGGATCGCGTCGCGCGACGTCGTGGAGCGGGACGACTCGAGTTGTTTCGCAACCCAGAACAGCGCTCGATCCCCGTTCTCCCGCGGCCGCCTCGCCAGTACACTTCGCGCTTCCCCCGCCCCATCCGCCACTCGGAGGAGCGAGTCCATGAACTCGGCCGCCGCCGGCCCGACGCGCGTTCCATCGGCATTCACCCCGTGGGGAGAGCGGTTCGCGACCGCGCCCGCGGTGGCCGTCGCCGTCGCGCTCCCCGCGCTCGCCATCGCGTGGCACCCCCTCGCGAACAACGACCTCCCGCTGCACCTCGCGATCGGCGAGTGGATCGGCACGCACGGAATCCCGTCGGTCGACCCGTTCTCGTTCCTCGCCGAAGGTCGCCCGTGGGTTCCGCACGAGTGGCTCGCGGGATGGCTCTTCGCCCAGGCTCATCGCCTCGCCGGGACGACGGGGCTCACGGGGCTCGCGTTGGGGCTCGCCGCCGCGCTCGCTCTCACGGTCTGGGACGTGTCCCGTCGGCTCGGCGCCACGCCGACCACGTTCGCGCTCTGGTCGCTACCGATCTGGACCATGGTCGGTCCCCGGCTGATCCTCCGGCCGCACTGGCTCGCGTTGGTCCTCCTCTTCGCGACCTGGTCGGTCCTTCTGCGCGCGCGCCAAGAGCGACGCTGGCTGTGGGCGCTGCCCGGCATCGCGGCGCTCTGGGGGAACGTCCACGGCTCGTTCGGTCTCGGTCTCATCGTGATGATCGGCGACCTCTGGCTCGGTGGACTCGGGAACGAGACGTGGCGTCACGAATCGTCGCGGACGCTCCGCGGGATCATCACCGGGCTGATCCTGATGACCCCGCTCGCTCAGGCACAGGCCGTCGCCCAGGGTGATCTTCTCTCCGGCTTTCGACACGCGCTCGGACTCGTGAGCGACCCGGTGTTCCAGTCGCAGATCGAGGAGTGGCGCTCTCCCCTCTCGAGTCAACCGGAGAATCCGTTCCGCGCGTCGTTCGCCTTCGCGCTGTCGTTGCCGGTCGCGCTCGGGACTCTCGCCGGAGCCGTCTTCACCGTCCGGCGCGGCAAGGTCCCGCTGCTCTACGCGCTCTACGTGATCGGAACGCTGATCCTGTACGCGAAGAGCCAACGTTTCATCGCACACTTCGCGCTGAGCGCCTGGCCCCTTCTCCCCGCACTCGACCTGCGTCGGTCCGTCGCCGGTGCGACCAGCGCGATCATCGCCCTGTTCGCGACCGTGCTGTTCATGACGGCCGGGCTGCCGGTCGGTCGCGATGCCGAGGCGGGAACTTGGTCCTGGCGACGTCCGGGAACCGGATGGGCGCGTCGACACCTGGGATTCGATGTGATCGATCCACTCGCGCAGTCGGGCTACACCGGCGGAGTGCTCTGCGAGTATCACTACGGCGGGGCGATCATCTGGCGCGGAGAGGGACGACTCCGACCGACCATGGACTCGCGCAACAGCGTCTACGGCGCCGAACTCTACCAGCAACATCAAGAGGCGTTGGAGGTGGAGAACTGGGTGCCGCTCATTCCGCAGATCGAGGAGGACCCTCGACAACGAGCTCAACTCGATCGTCTCCGCTCCGCGAAGGCGCTGCTCGACGATCTGCTCGAGCGGGTGGGAGCGGTGGTGATTCGCGATCCGGAAGTCGACCCCCGTCGCATGGGGCTTCACCGACGGTTGGCGAGCGATCCGGAGTGGGAGGTCATCGGCGGGATTCGCGGCGGGGCGCTCCTGTATCGCAAGCGCGCCCCCGCCGGAGGGTGATCGTCAACCGGCGAGCGTCTCCGGATGGAACTCGTGCACGAAGTCGAGCAGTTTGAAGCCGTCCGCAGGGATGGTGTGCACCTTGATGCCCTGCTTGGTGCGAACCTTGCGCCGAACGCCGGTGGACTCGCCCCCGACCAGGACCAACGGGATCACCAGGCCGTGATCGAGCTGGAAGTCGAGCAGGTCGAAGTCCTTCGCCATGCACACCGCCGGATCGAGGATGATCAGGTCGATGTGTCGCGTGGTCAGAATGGTCTTCGCGACGTCGAGCTGCAGCGCGAGCTCGAGCTCCAGACGCTCGGACTCGAAGACGTTGCGAATCGCATACGCCGAGTCCTTGTCCTTACCGACGATCAACAAACGACCCTTCTCCATCGACCTCGCTACCCGATCCACCCTCTGAAGTTCTCGACCCGAGCCCCGTGAGCCTATTCTTCGGTCGCATAGCGCGACGCTTGACCGTTCATTCGTCAACTCAGTGGCAATACGGAAATGGAACCCGCAATGGGCAGCGGGTCATCCCTGAAGCTCGGTCGTATCCATCCAGAAGATCTGCTCGGTGCCACTCTTCGAGTACACCAGCTTGTCGGTATAGCGTTGCAGGATCAGGATGCCTCGCCCCGACTCCTTGAACTCGCTCCCGGGCTCGCTCGGGTCGGGAATCTCGTTCGGGTCGAACCCCTTGCCGGGATCGACGACGCGCAACGCCCAACGATCGCCGGAGTGATAGAAATCCACGGTGACCTTCGCGTTCTCGACACCTCGGCAACCGTGACAGATCGCATTGGTGATCGCCTCATCGAGACACAGCCGGTACTTGAAGAGCACCGACGGGCCGAGTCGGTACGCCGCGGACAAGTGCTGGATGATCGAGTCGATCACGCGATTCTTGTCGGCTGGATCCGGATCGATCGTCCAGCCCTCGATGTGGCGCTCCGCAATGCAAGGCGCTTCGGCGACGAACTCCATGCGACGTCCTCCCGTGGGGTGCTGTCGACCCTCCCGCGAACGAGAGGCAATTCGGGCCTCTCACTCCGCAACGGGGTCGCTCCTTGGTGTATCGACCGAGGAGGGAGTTCGTCTTGCGTGCATTTGCGAGGCGGCGGAAGTCGCCCTTCATCGCCCTCGGCGACGACGATCCGGTAACGCCACTCGAGGACGGAGCGTGGGCCTCAGACCTCGGCCGGGCAGACGTAGTTGAGGATCCGGATCAGCGTCCCTCGCAAGTCCTTGCGATCGACGACGCGATCGATGAACCCGTGCTTGAGGTTGAACTCCGAGGACTGGAACCCATCGGGAAGTTCCGCTTTGATCGTCTGCCGGATCACGTTGGGACCGGCGAACCCGATCAGCGCCTTCGGCTCGGCCATGACGATGTCGCCGAGCGCCGCGAAGCTGGCCATCGCCCCGCCCATGGTCGGGTTGGTCAAGATCGAGATGAACATCCCGCCCGATTCGTGGAGGCGCGCGACCGCAGCGCTGGTCTTGGCCATCTGCATGAGCGAGAACATCCCCTCGTCCATGCGGGCACCCCCGCCCGACCCGGAGACGAAGATGAACGGGTGGCCGAGCTCTCGAGCGAGCTCCATGCCGCGGCAGATCTTCTCCCCGACCACGGAGCCCATGGAGCCGCGCAGGAACCTCGAGTCGCTCACTCCGAACACCACCGGGTGCCGCGCAATGGACGCCGTCCCGACGACGGCGCCGTCCTTGAGGCCGGTCTTCGCCTGCACTTCGGCGAGTCGCTCGCTGTACGAGCGCTTGGCGACGAACTCCAACGGATCGCCGGGAGCGAGGTCGGTGAACCGTTCCTCGAAGCTCTCGGGATCGCAGATGAGCGCGATGCGCTCGTCGCTGGTGATCTCGAAGTGGTAGTTGCACTCCGGGCAGACATTGCCCCGCTCGAGGACGAGGCTCTTGTAGATCATCTTGCTGCAGGCCGAACAGCGGGTCCAAAGACCGCTGGGGACATCTCGGCGCTTGCGGAAACGACCGTCTCGGGCGTTCTCACGTTCGGACTGATCCACGGAGCAACTCTCTCTCGTGCCCACGTGACGCCGTCACGCGAGCAGGGCTTTCATCTCTCGGACACGGGCGGGCACGTCGTCCGCCCCGAAGATCGCCGACCCCGCGACGAAGACGTTCGCGCCGGCTTCCCGCGCGACCGGCAACGTCCGCAGGTCGATCCCGCCATCGACCTCGACCTCGAGCTCGCGACCGAGGCGGTCGGCCTCCGCACGGAGCCGCTCGATCTTGCGGAGCGGCTCCGGCATGAACGCCTGACCGCCGAAACCGGGCTCGACGGTCATGACCAGGATCATGTCGCAACGCTCGATGTGCGGCAGCACGGACTCGACGGGAGTCCCCGGTCGAAGCGCGAGTCCCCCCTTCCGCCCGGCGGCGTGGATCCGGTCGAGCAGCGGACCAGGGTCGCTCACGGCCTCGATGTGGAACGTGACCCAATCGGCCCCCGCGGCGAGGAAGTCCTCGAGGTACCGTCCGGGCTCCTCGATCATGAGGTGCACGTCGATGACGAGCTCGGTGGACGGACGGAGACACTTCACGACCGGCGCACCGATCGTCAGGTTCGGGACGAAGTGTCCATCCATGACGTCGACGTGGACCCAGTCCGCACCCGCTGCGGCGACCCTCGCGACCTCTTCGCCGAGGCGACTGAAGTCCGAGCTCAGAATGCTGGGGGCGAGGAGGCCACGACGCATGCTACTTCCCGTCTCGCTCTCTCTTCCGCTTCCAACGAGCGACCGTGCATCGGTGCTGCCGGGGGAATCGGAAGTGGGCGGTAGGATAAGCGTCCGACCCGAGAAGGGCTAGCCCGGACTGTCCGGGCCAGTCCGGACACGGTAGCGGCGAGGATCGTCGCATCGGGATCTCGAACTCTCGGTTCGAGACCGGTCACCCGGCAGCCTCGTCGGCCCCTGGAACGAAAGAAGCCCCCGATCTCCCGGAGGGGATCGAGGGCTCTCTCACGCGGCCCGCCTGAGGCGAGCCGCCGCGAAAACGGACTCCGGAGGACTTAGTCGACCGGAGACGAAGTGGCAGACGCGGTTCCACTCGTCACGAAGCGGATCACGCCCGACTCGTCGGCGAAGAAACCACGCTCACCCGTACGACCGGCGATCGACGGATCGGCGGTGCAGCTCCAGGTGGTCGCGCCACCCGTGAACGTGAAGTCGTAGCCCGACTTCGAGCCCGAGCCGAGAACGTTGTCGATGTATCCCGCGGTCTGCATGTCGGCCAGGGTCGTCGCGTAGCTACCGAAGCGAGTTCGGTACTGTTCGCCGACGGTCGACATGGTTCGCAGACTGGAGATCGCCGACGCCTCGTTACCCGAGATTCGGGCAGCGAGCAGGCTCGGGATAGCAATCGCGGCGATGATCGCGATGATCGCCACGACGATCATCAACTCGATCAGAGTAAAACCTTCTCTGCGCTTGTTCATGGATTCCTCCTCCACGATCGGTGTCCATTCGATGGGCAGAGCAACGAGTCGGTGCCCCCGGCGCGAAACCGATCCGGCCGGACCGGCCCGTCGCATTCGAGACGGACCCCGACTTCCCCGATGATTTTCGTCCATCTCCACGCGCTTTCTTCAGCGGTGGACCAAGATCACGAAAGCAACGTCAGGGCCAGCAGGACGGCGCCTCGGGAGAAGGAACCTAAACCTCCGCCGCGAAAGCGCTGCCGCCATCCGGAGTCCTCGATCACTCCATGAACCTTGATCGTGTGCGCCGACAACTCTCGGCGCTCCGACACTTCGTGTCGCCACGGTGGTGCTCCACCCCGTCGATGGAGAGCGAAACCCCCGAGCGTTCGCCCGAGTCTGGAGCGACCAACAAGTCGACACTCGGAGTGTCGACGTCGACACTCCGTTGGCGATGGCTGACGCCTTCTTGGACGGATCGCGGGATTGAGATGATCGGAACACCGCGGATCGAAAACCGCGCTGCGCTCCACTGCGCTGTTCGGACGCCGCTCCGAACGACGCCGCGACTCCCGCGAGCGTCGGGGTCGACGCGGAGTGCCCGCAAGTCTCCGGTGAACTGCAGGGAGAACGTGGGCGGCGAGATCACCCGGGGGAGTCGGTTCGCGCCGACGCCGATTGCGTCGGCGTCAGTCCGCGCCGAAGTCGATCAGTCGGAGCTCGGGGCGAGGGTTCCCCCGGAAGTCGTTCAGGTAGATCTCGGCCACCACGGAGAATCGATTCCGGATGCGCGTGAGCTCTCGGGCGCGCTCGGCGCCGCGGAAGTAGATGACCCGTATCCGTCGCCGTCCTTGCCGAGCGAGGAAGGTGAGGTGGTCCTCGTTCTTCCCGATGCGGCGCACGTCTCCCTCGATGCGGAGCTCGCGAAAGCGAAAGCACGGCGTCGGGTTGGCCTGACCGTGCGGCTCCAGCTGCCGCAGATCCTGCAGCAGCGGCGGTTGGATGTCGCCGAGCGTCAGCTCCAAGTCGTATCGGGACGCCGCGTCGACTCGTGACGCCGGGGGCGCCGCGGCTTGGATCGCGCCGGCGAGGTCGTCGATCCGATCCGGAAGAACGGCGAGCCCCCCCGCGAGCGCGTGTCCGCCGATCGACTCCGCATGGGCGCGTGCCGCCTCGTAGAACGGCTCGAGCGGTATCCCCTCGAGGCTGCGCGCCGAGCCTCGACCGAGCCCGTCGTTGACCGCGATGACGAACGCGGGGCAACGAAAGCGCTCCACCAGTCGTGAGGCCACGATCCCGGCGACACCGGAGTGCCACCCCTCTCGCGCGACGACGATCGGTCGGCCCAGAACCACTCCACCCGTCGCTTCGATCTGCTCGACTCCCGCCTCGAACATCTCGTTCTCGATCGCCTTCCTTTCTTGGTTCGCCTGGCCGAGCCAACTCGCCAGACGACGCGACTCCTCATCGTCGCGGGACAAGAGCAGGTCGAGCGCGCGATCCGGCGAGCCCAGGCGCCCCGCCGCGTTGATCAGGGGTGCGATGCGGAACGCGATGGTCTCGGCGAGAACGGCGTCGGCCCGAACTCGGGACTCTTCGAGCAGAGTGCGGACCCCGACATGCTCGGTCATGGCGAACGAGCGCAGGCCGTAGTGGACGAGGATCCGGTTCTCGCCGATCAGGGGCACCACGTCGGCCACCGTGCCCAGGGCGACGAAGCCAA
>JAGQRC010000131.1 GCA_020425835.1 Planctomycetota bacterium
ATCTTGAGACCCGGCGTATTGAGAAAGAAGGACTCGACGTTCTGCGAATGGAACGGACCGGCGTGGACTCCGCCACCGGTCGGTCCGCGAACGACGATGGGGTCGGGGGCGTCCCAACGAAAGCGACAGGTCGCCGCGAAGTTCGTCAGCTGGTTGAACGCGCACGAGATGAAGTCGATGAACTGGATCTCGACGATTGGGCGCAGGCCACTGAGAGCGGCGCCGATTGCCGCGCCGATGATGCCGGTCTCGGCGATCGGGGTGTCGAGGACGCGACGTTCTCCATACCGATCCCGAAAGCCCTGCGTCAGCTTGAACGCGCCTCCGTACTGGCAGATGTCCTCACCGAGGAGGAAGACTCGAGAGTCCTCGTCCATGGCGCGCATGAGGCCGCGTCGAATCGCTTCGATGTAGGTGACCGTCTCTCCCATGATCTCTCTCGCCACGGGCAGCGCCCGACGGACTGCCTTTGGACCTCTTTGCTCTTAGATGTGGATCGCTCCGCCGGTGAGACCATGGGCGGCCTCGAGCAGGCCCTCGGACAGTGTCGGGTGAGGGTGGACGATGTGTGCAAGGTCGGAGGCCGTCGATTCGAGGCCGAGTAGGGCGCACCCCTCGGCGATCAAGTCCGTGGCGTGTTCGCCGATGATGTGAACACCGAGGATCTCCCCGAACTGATCGTCGGCGACCAGCTTGAAGAAGCCGTGTGTCGCTCCCACGATCCCCGCCTTGCCCAATGCCGTAATGGGGAACTTGAACGCCTTGACCTTGTGCCCGAGCTCCTTCGCCTTCTGCTCGCTCAGACCGACCGAGGCGACCTCGGGATGGCAGTACGTGGCGCTCGGGATGCGAAGTGGATCGATGCGTGGCGGGTTCTTCCCGGCGATGATCTCCACCGCGACGAGAGCCTCGGCGCTCGCCGCATGAGCCAGCAGAGGCGTGTTCCCGACGATGTCACCGATCGCGTAGATGTTCGGCACCGAGGTCCGTTGATCGGCGTCGGTCACCACGAAGCCCTTCTCCACTTCGACGCCGACCTTCTCGAGTCCGAGCCCATCCGTGAAGGGCCAGCGGCCGATCGCACAGAGGAGGATGTCAGTGTCGAAGGTCTCCTTCTTGCCGTCGGCGGACGAGAGCTCGATGGTCACATGCTTCGCGGAGGGCGTCGCCTTTTCGAGCTTCGTCGAGACCCGACAGTCGATCTTGCGCTTCTTGAGCGCCTTGAGGAGCTCGTCCGAGCAGTCGTGATCCTCGAGCGGGAGGAGCCGCGGAAGCATCTCGACCAGGACGACCTCGACCCCGAACGAACGGAAGATCGAAGCGAACTCGGTGCCGACCGCCCCAGCTCCGAGAACGGTGATGTGCTTCGGCAGAGACTCCAGCTGGAGCGCTTCGTCGCTGGTGATGATGCGGTCGGACCCAAAGTCGAGGAACCCTGGCCGCGCGGCGACGGACCCGGTCGCGAGCACGATGTTCTTCCCGGACAACTCACCTCGTCCGCCGTCCGACAACTCGATTGCGACCCGCGTCGAGCTCGAGAGCGAACCCTTGCCGTGGATCGTCGTTACCTTGTTCTTCTTCAGCAGGTATTCGACGCCGCCGGCATTCTTCTTGACGACACGTCCCTTGAACTTCATCGCGGCGGCGAGGTCGAGGCGCGCTTCACCGATTTCGACACCGTACTTCGAGCCCTCGTTCGCCAGGTCGAGGACGTGTGCGGTCTGGAGAAGCGCCTTCGTCGGAATACAGCCTCGGTGGAGGCAGGTTCCTCCGGGTTGCGGGTCCTTCTCCACGAGCGCCGTCCGCATTCCGAGTTGGCCGGCCTTGATCGCTGCGACATAGCCGCCGGGGCCACCGCCGATCACGACGACATCGAACTCACCGAGCTGCTGTGTGCCCTTGGTCACTGGAGTGCCTCTCTTGGCTCGTGTCCGTAGCTGAGGTCATTCACGCCGCTGGCTCATGAGACGACGTGGACCGTCTCGTGGCGGGGAAGCTCTCATCCGTCGAAATGGCGGGCGGAGCGATCGGGGTCGAACTCTGCCTCGTTGCGCGACACGACGGCTTCGACGTGGGCGACCCTGGAAGGGGCCCAGAGCGGCAGGAATATACCGGACGTCGGTTTTCTCTCCAGGGCCATTTGGATATAACGGGGGGTCTTTCGGTCCTGACATCTTGGGTGCGACGCGGTTGCGGAGTTGTGTCGGTCGACAAACACCCGTCGCCTTCGGCGTTGTGCTGTCGACGGACGATTGTCGGTCGTGCTGGGCTGAAGTTGCACTGCCATCCCTCTACCGTCTCGGTTCGATACGCAGCGGCCGAATGCCGTGCGCCTGACCGTGCACGGCCCGCTCAAGGAATCCCATGTCCAAGAACCCACATTCCGACCAACACCGGAAGAAGGACCGCTCGGGCAAGCCGTCCGATCGTCGAGAGCCCTCCAATGGCCGCGACTCGCGTTCTCGCGGCAGCAAGAAGGGTTTCGGGCCGAGAGGGGGCGGTGGACGTCACGCTGGGGGCGGGCGTCCCGGGCCATCCAAGAGCAGGCCACCCGCAGGCAGGGCGGCGACTCCGACTCCGCGCTCCGATCGCGACGAACTCCACGGGCTCGGCAAGGCTCAGCTTCTGGAGATGTACCGGACGATTTGTCTCAGTCGCGAGATCGACGATGAGGAGATTCGTCTCAAGCAGAAGAACCAGATCTTCTTCCAGATCAACGGCGTTGGTCACGAGGCGCTGGGCGTTGCCGCGGGTATGGCGTTGCGAGCGGGCAAGGACTGGTTCTTCCCGTACTACCGAGATCGCGCGCTAGTCCTGCAGCTTGGAATGACCCCGCTGGAGATGCTGAAGATGGGCACCGCAGCTCATGATGAGCCGGCGGGCGCTGGGCGACAGATGCCCAGTCACTGGGGACATCCGAAACTCAACATCCCGAATCAGTCGAGCTGCACCGGCAGCCAGGTCCTCCATGCGGTCGGCTGTGCCGAAGCGTGGTTCAAGGGACTGGAGCACGAGGACATCCGCCCACACGTTCGCCATTGGGATGACCAGGAGATCGCCTACGTGTCGATCGGAGACGGGACCTCCAGCGAAGGCGAGGTCTGGGAGTCGCTCAATACGGCGTGCAACCTGCGCCTCCCCGTCCTGTTCGTCGTCGAGGACAACGGGTATGCGATCAGCGTCCCGGTCGAGGTCAACACTGCGGGCGGTTCGATCTCCCGTCTCGTGACCGGATTCCCGAACCTGATCATTCGCGAGGTCGACGGTTGCGATCCTGTGGCCTCGTACGGGTGCCTCCGTGAGGTGGTGGCCAGAATGCGGCGGGAGCGCCGCCCCGCATTGGTCCATGCTCGCGTCATTCGGCCCTACTCCCACTCGCTCTCCGACGATGAGCGGATGTACCGCCCGGCCGTCGAGCGGGAGGAAGAGGCCAAGCGCGATCCCCTCAGCACGTTCCCGCGATTCCTGGTGGACAGGGGTCTGGCGACGGATGGAGAGCTCGAGCGTATTCGGGAGCAGGTCGGCGCAGAGGTACGTGCCGCGAGTGATCTCGCTGTCGCGACACCGCAGGCCGATCCGAGCACCGTACTCGATCACGTGTGGTCGAGTCACTTCGATCCCACCGATCGCGCACTCGCCACCGAGCCCGTCTTCGAGGAGGACGCTCAGCCGACCACAATGGTCGACCTCATCAATGCCTGTCTGCGCGATGAGATGGAGCGGGACTCTCGCATCGTGCTCTTCGGCGAGGACGTCGCGGACGCCAGCCGCGAGATCGTGCTCGACGATTGCAAAGGGAAAGGCGGAGTGTTCAAGGTCACCGCCGGCCTTCAGCGTCGGTTCGGTGGTCACCGGGTCTACAATTCGCCACTGGCGGAGGCGAACATCGTGGGTCGAGCGATCGGCATGGCGCTCCGAGGCATGAAGCCCTGCGTCGAGATTCAGTTTCTCGACTACATCTGGCCGGCATACCACCAGATTCGTTCCGAGCTCTCGAACTATCGGTGGCGCTCGGCTGGTCAGGACAGCTGTCCGGTCGTGATCCGAACCGCCTCGGGCGGCTACCTGCGAGGAGGCGCCGTCTACCACAGCCAGTCGGCGGAGACGCTGTTCACGCACGTTCCCGGACTCCGGGTCGTGATGCCGGCCACCGCCCTGGATGCGAATGGACTGCTACGAACCGCTCTTCGATGTGACGATCCCGTCATCTTCTTGGAGCACAAGCATCTGTACCGTCAGACCTACAACAAGGGACGGTACCCGGGGCCGGACTACGCCATCCCGTTCGGCTGTGCCAACACCGTTCGGCAGGGCGACGATCTCACCATTGTCACATATGGCGCGTTGGTGCACCGTTCTCTGACCGCGGCGCGCAAGCTAGCCGAAGACCACGGTGTCGAGGCAGATGTCATCGATCTGCGAACGCTCTGCCCCTACGACTGGGAGGCGATCCGGGAGTCCGTCGAGCGGACCAACCGATTGTTGATCGCGCACGAGGAGAGCCGCTCGTGGGGCTACGGTGCCGAGATCGCAGCACGCGTGAGCGAGGAGCTGTTCGATCACCTCGACGCTCCGGTTCGACGAGTCGCTTCGCTCGACACGTTCGTCGCCTACGCGCCCGATCTCGAGGAGCGGATCCTCCCTCAACCGGACGACGTGTTCCAGGCCGCCCTGGAACTTGCCCGCTACTGAACCTCGTGTGTCCGGGTCGCGAGAACGCGGCTCGGCCTTCCGGGTCTCGCCCGTTCGGTGTGCCGCCATCCGCTCTTGCGGCCTTCGCAACAGCAGGCCACGCGAAGGGCCGATAGGGACGAATGAGGTCGCATTCCCGGTACGGGGATGGCATCCTCGCCCAGCCCCGAAGTGCGCCCTGGCGCGGAACGAGCACGATGTCCCAGTCGAACAAGGTCCCGAACCAAGGTCCCGAACGTCCCCAGGAACGAGGTGACACCACATCACCTCGTCGGAATTCGTGGATCTGGGTGCTCCTGGTCGTCCTCGTCCTCTACCTCATCATGAGCAATGTCGCCAACGTTCAGGGAAGTGGCGTCGTGGAGGTCGGCTACCGCACCTTCATGGAGCAGCTCGACCCGCGCTCCGTCGCCGCCGAGGGATCCGCGCCGGCGTCCGCTCAGCAGCGCACCAACGTCAAGTTCATCCGTCAGACCGAGCCCGGGCGATTCGAAGCGACTCTTCTCGAGCCGATCGACTACTCGGATCCTTCGGTGAAGGACGCCAAGTCCGTCAGGGCGTCTCGCATCGTGGTCGTCGTGGGCGACAACACCGATTCGATCATCACCCAGATGTACCAGGCCGCGAATCGGGTCGGAGTCGAGCTCAAGGGCGACAATGGCTCGGGACAGATTCTCTCCGTCGTTCTGATCAACCTGCTCCCGCTCGTCGCCATCGTCTTGATCTTCTGGTTCATGGCGAGTCGTGTTCGCAAGCAGATGGGAGCGCCGGGGATCTTCGGGAAGTTCGGAGGGAACCGTGCCAAGCGCTACGAGGGCGGTAAGACCCAAGTCACGTTCAAGGACGTCGCTGCGCTCCGGAACGTGAAACGCGAGCTACAGGAGATCGTCGCGTTCTTGAAGCACCCCGAGAGGTACACCCGTCTCGGCGCTCAGATCCCCAAGGGGGTCCTGCTCGTGGGACCTCCCGGTACGGGGAAGACACTGTTGGCTCGGGCGGTCGCGGGTGAGGCCGGCGTCCCATTCTATTCCATATCGGGATCGGAGTTCATCGAGCTGTTCGTCGGCATGGGGGCGTCGCGCGTCCGCGAACTCTTCGACGAAGCCAAGAAGAACTCGCCGTGTATCGTCTTCATCGACGAGATCGATGCGGTGGGACGTTCTCGCGGGGCCGGGCTCGGCGGGGGACACGATGAGCGCGAGCAGACGCTGAACCAGATCCTGTCCGAGATGGACGGGTTCGAGATCACCCAGACGGTGATCGTTCTCGCGGCGACCAATCGTCCCGACGTTCTCGATCCCGCATTGGTCCGACCCGGTCGATTCGACCGCCAAGTGGTCGTGGAGCGACCTCAACGAGACGGGCGTCGCCAGATCCTCGAGGTTCACACCAAGAACATCCCGCTCGACTCGACCGTGGACCTCGACTCCATTGCTCGTGCGACGATCGGGTTCTCTGGGGCCGACTTGCGAAATCTCGCGAACGAGGCCGCGCTCTTGGCGGCCCGTGAGAACAAGGAGGTTGTCGGACAAGTCGATTTCGAGAACGCAAAGGACAAGATCCTTCTCGGAACCTTGCGCGACGAGGCGATGACCGAGAAGGAGAAGGTGCTCACCGCGTACCACGAGGCTGGGCATGCCCTCCTTGCCCTGCTCCTGCCCGAAGCGGACCCGGTGCAGAGTGTCACCATCGTTCCGCGCGGACGAGCTCTCGGTGTCACGCAGCAGGCGCCCGCAGAGGAGATCCACAGCTATTCGCGGACCTACCTCCTGAACCGAGTGGTCATCGCGCTCGGCGGGCGAGCCGCCGAGGAACTCGTGTTCAGTGAATTCACGACCGGTGCCGAGAACGATTTGAAGCAGTCGACCGGACTGGTCGAGCGGATGGTCTGCCGGTGGGGGATGAGCGAGAAGTTGGGCCCTGTTGCCTTCCCGCGAGGTGAGGAGCATGTCTTCCTCGGACGGGAGCTGGGTGAGACGAAGCACTACAGCGAACACACGGCGATGCTGATCGACGACGAGATCCGCCGTATCATCGACAAGTGCTACACCACTGCGATGGAGCTTCTCCAACGCGAGCGCGACAAGCTCGAACGCCTCGCGAAGGAACTTCTCGACAGAGAGATCCTCACGGATCGCGAGATCTACGATCTGCTCGATATGCCGATCCCTGCGGCACTTCGCGAGCCGGAGACGGAAGTCTCGGTGGACCGAGCCTCGCGGACTCCGGAACGTACGACCTCTTCCGAGCAGCAGCGAGATTCCCGAGTCGAAGAGGGCTTGGATCCGGGCATGCTCGGACTCGAGGGCGCCTGATTCGACGGTCCTCGCAGCGGTTCGATCGATCTCCGGGGCCGGCGTCGAGTCCCGGCTCCCACCGAAGTGTCGCATCCCCAGCCGTCGAACCAGGTCTGCGCGACCATCCGGCGGCGGGTGATCCGTGCCGCCAATCTTCGTCGTCGCGAAATATGTGAGGTCTCCGGGGCGTGCGCGCGGCTGTCTCCAACGAAAGGCGGTCGCTCCATGCGAAAACACTGTCGCTCTTTGCTCGCGCTCTCGGTCCTCGGCCTCTTCACCTCATCGGCCCTCGCCGCGGATCGCCACCCCTCCCGATCTCACGTCCCCAACAAGTCGAGTCAGGTCGGCTCCGGTCCCGAGGCCACGTGTGAAAGTGGATTCCGGGGGTCCTTCGGACACCGCACTCGACACGACGCGGCCTGCGAGTGTCGCCGAGTTCGAATTCCTGGCTATCACAAGGTGGTGTACGAGCGAGTCGTCGTGCCCGCCTGTGAGGAACGCGTCTGGGTTCCGGCCCGGTATGAGACCGTCCGCGAGTGCGGGCGCCTGGTTCGTCGACTGGTTTGCGTTGGACACTACGAGGTGATCCAGAAACCCCGTCGCGTCGAGCGCGTGGCTCGGAAGGTCTGGGTCGAGCCGCGGTTCGACGTGCGACGGTGTGGGAAGCACGGCGGCTGCTAGTCCGCAGCTCTGTCAGGACAACTCGGTAGGCGATCGTCGGCCGGTCACTTCGCTATGGCGAAGTGGTCGGCCGAGCGTCTTTTCACAAAACCTCACCTTTCTCCTTGACCGCGTTCGGCACGTCCGGATAAGGTCCCAGCGGTCAGGCATCCGCGCTCATCGCGCTGCGTCCTTTCTGCTGGCGTTCGATGAGTGGGGTGTCGAGGGGGGTAATGCACCGGACACCTCGGGGATTGAGGAGGTTCGGTCGCGCGGACGTATTGGGGAGGTCAGTCCGTATCCCGGTCGGCTCTCGAGT
>JAGQRC010000132.1 GCA_020425835.1 Planctomycetota bacterium
GAACCGGCCCCAGCGCCCCATCCAGCTGTTCAGCGACAAGGAGGAGGCCGGTTCGCATTGCCCGGCACGGTAGCGGGCGGGAGGGTGAGAGACAACCTCACGCGCCACGGCTTCCGCGATGACCCCGTCCCCGTCCGCTTTCCCGGCTCGAGATCGATGGAGACTCCCGGTGCGCCTCCCCACCCTACTGCTGCTCCTCCTAACGGTCGGTTGCTCGATGCTGCCGAGCAACCCGACCGACCCCGCGCTCACCAGCCCTTCGGCGTCCGAGGACCACTCGGACCGCATCGCCTGGTGGCGCGAGGCGCGGTTCGGTCTCTTCATCCATTGGGGTCTCTACTCGGTTCTCGCCGGTGAGGTCGAGGGCGAGCCCGTGGGCGGGGTCGGGGAGTGGATCCAGCACATCGGCCGCATCCCGAAACGCGAGTACTCGAAGCTATTGGACCGGTTCGACCCCGTCGCCTTCGATGCCGATGAGTGGGCGCGCATCGCGAAGGATGCCGGCATGCGGTACCTCGTGATCACCACCAAGCACCACGATGGCTTCGCGCTCTTCGACTCCGCGGTCAGCGACTTCGACGTGATGGCGACCCCGTTCCATCGCGACATCATGGCGGAGCTCGCGGCGGCCTGTCGGCGGCACGGGCTCCGGATCGGCTGGTATCACTCGATCCTCGACTGGCACCATCCCGATCACCTCCCCCGCGAGGACTGGCACGAGATGTCGACCGAGGGCGCGAGCTATCCGCGCTACGTCGCGTTCCTGAAGAGCCAGGTGACGGAGCTCCTCACCCACTACGGGCCGATCGACATCCTCTGGTTCGACGGCGAGTGGCAACCGACCTGGACCAACGCGTACGCCGCGGAGCTCGAGTCACTGGTCCGCTCGCTGCAACCCGGAATCCTGATCAACAACCGGATCGGCAAGGCGCGGTATCCCGAGGTGACGCCGACCGGTCCGCCGGTCCCCGGGGACTTCGGCACACCCGAGCAGCACATCCCCGCCACCGGAACACCCGGGGTCGACTGGGAGACCTGCATGACGATGAACGACACCTGGGGCTACAAGGCGGCCGACGACCACTGGAAGAGCACCGAGACGTTGATCCGCGGATTGATCGACATCGCCTCGAAGGGGGGCAACTTCCTCCTCAACGTCGGCCCCACCGGCCGCGGGGAGATCCCACTTCCCTCGCGAGGGCGACTGGCGGAGATCGGTTCCTGGCTCGAGCGAAACGGCGAGTCGATCTACGGCACGGACGCGAGCCCGTTCGAGTTCCTCCCGTGGGGTCGGGCGACACGGCGCGCGCTCGGAGGCGACGGCACTCGTCTCTACCTGCACGTGTTCGACTGGCCCGCCGATGGGGAACTGACGGTGCCGGGATTGGCCAATCGCGCGCCACGTGCGTACCTGCTCGCGGACGGCGATCGCACTCCGCTCGACGTCACGCGCGTCGAGGATGCGCTTCGAGTCCGCGTTCCCGTCACGCCCCCGGATGCCATCGCGACGGTGGTCGTTCTCGACATCGACGGTGCGCCGGAGATCACCGCGCCCCCCCGTTTCGCCGAGGCGCTCCCCGAGTTCGTCGCCCACGCATCGGTCGAGACGCTCGGTCTCGCTGGGTTCGACGTGCGCATGACGACCGATGGACGATCTCCAACGGCGAGCGATCCGATCGTTCGCGATCCGATTCGGATCGACGCGACGACGACGATCGCGCTCCGCCACTTCGAAGGCGATCGTCCGGTCAGCGGCGTACGCCGCCAGACGTTCACGCGCGTCGAGCCTCACCCCGCGACCAGAGTCGCCGACCTGCACCCAGGTGTGCGCTACCGTTACGTCGAAGGTTCCTGCAACTCCGTCCACGAACTCGCCGCGCTTCCGACGGTGTCCGAGGGCGTGCTCCCCTGCCTCGAGTTGACGCCCGCGAGGATCGACGAGCACTACGGCCTCGAGTACCGCGGCTTCCTTCGAGTCCCCGTCGACGGCATGGTCTTGTTCCGAATGCGAAGCGACGACGGAAGCCTGCTCCGCATCGACGGCGAAGTGATCGTCGACCACGACGGAATCCACGCCGCGACCGAGAAGACGGGAACGATCGCGCTCGCCGCCGGCGATCACCCGATCGAAGTCCTCTTCTTCGAGAAGGGCGGCGACGAGAGCATCGAGATCACGATGGAGCGCCCGGGCGAAACGGCGATCCCGGTCGACGAAGATGTTCTCTTCTACGACGGGGAGTCGCGGTAGCCGCCGGACCGCCGTTGGGCACAGGCAAGGCCGCTTCGTCGTCCGAGGGTCTCGAACTGACGCGTCGTTGTTCGGCGGCCCGACGCCCTACGGACTACTGTCGACGGCCCGTGTCCAAACACCGGCCTGTCGTGTCCAGATCGTCTTCCATCCAGATCCCGCGACTCCGAGCCTTCTGCGAGCGAGAGAACGTGGGTCTCGAGGAGCGACCGATTCGGGACCAGACGCCAAACCTCGTCGTCCCAGGTCCGCCCGAGAACGACCGTGGCGTCCGCCAAGATCAGTTCCACGAACAGAGTCCTACCGACCGCGATGCGCCGGCCGTCCTCCAACTCCATATCGTAGGTCGCGCCGAGCTTCGCCGTACCGTCCTCGAAAAGCACAACGGGTCGCCCCGACCTGGTGGCGATCCGTCGAGGCGTGCCGGGGCGCTCGTGAGGGATGGTAACGAGATCACCGGAGACGACTCGGAGGTGACGACCTCTCGCGACCACGTGAAGCCATCTGAACACTCGGCGAAGTCGGCTCCATAGAGGAACCGGTCGGCCCGGTTGGCGCCGCGGCCGGGAACGGCATAACTGATCGCATCGCCGGCACCGTCTACGGAAACGAGATCCCGTTTCGAGAGTCGACCATCCAAGCCGTGCCATCGCTCGAGATCCAGACGCTCTCGACGGGCCAGCGCTCCCGTCAGATCACGCCCTCCCCGGTACAATCCATCGCCCGTCGCGAGGAACAGCGCCACCCGTGAGCATCGTAGTCCGACCAGGTTCGCGACTTTGTCTCACAGCCATGGATGGCGCTAGCCAGCACGACCATGGAGACCCACGCACACGATGTGAGGAAGCGCCGGCGTCGAAAACGTTCTACTCCCGTCACTCGCGCCGTCCGGCAGAGGCGAGCGCTGGCCACCGCCGGCTGTCGCCGTCGCTGTCGGCTACGACACCAATGCGCGACCGTTGCGCGGAGGCCGTCACCAAACCCGCGACAGATCGATCTCGAGGTCGGGGAGCCCCGTGAAGCGAATCCGGTCGGAGACAACGCCGGCGGACGAGTACACGCCATCCTCCAGTCGCAGAGGATCGATCTCTCGGGACTCCGGATCGACGATCCAGTACTCCGGGACACCGGCGCGCTCGTAGGTCGTTCGCTTGAGACCGGTGTCGTAGTCCCGATTCGACGGCGAGAGGATCTCGACGATCAGGTCGGGAACCCCCTTGATCCGCGATGGCGTCAGGATGCGGTTCTCCTTCAGCACGACGACCAGATCGGGGACGACGATGTCGTGAGGCGACAGTTGCACATCGGTCGGCGCGTCGAAAACCTGTCCCAGACCCGTCAGCTCGATCTTCTGGTAGAGCTCGAACTGGAGGCGGCGGGAGATCGTCTGGTGGTCGAGATTCGGGGATGGGTTCATGAAGTGATCTCCGTCCACGATCTCGTGGCGCTTCCCGTCGTTCGGATAGAGGACGTAGTCTTCGTAGCTCAGCTTCTTGCGGTCCGCGCGCAGAGACATGGCGTCCTTTTCAGTTCCGTGTCGAACGAAGTCCCCTCCATGATACCGGGTCCTCCTCGGATCCGGAAACGCGTGCCGAAGCTCTCGTGCAGGGGTGCGCGCTCCCCACGTTGCGGCCCGGCCTCCATCGCCCTACGATCCCGTCGACAGCAGCGTCACGCCCACGACGCCGACTCGGAGCGGGATCGGGTCACCGCAGCGAAAGGTGGAGGCATGAGCGAGCGAGAGTCCGGACCGCCCTCACCACACGTGCGCGAGTTCCGCTTCCGCGGTTACCGATCGCTGCGCGATCTCCACCTGCAGCCCGGTCCGGTCACCGTGCTCGTCGGCGAGAACGGTTGCGGGAAGACCAACATCTACCGCGCGATCGAGCGGCTCGCGCAGTCGGCGCGCGGGGAGTTCGCGCGATCGTTCGCCGACGAGGGTGGACTCTCATCCGCGCTCTGGGCCGGGGGCCGCCGGAACCACGAAGTGAAGCTCATCTCCCTCGTAGTGAGAGCGGAGCCGTTCAGCTACGAGCTCACCTGCGGCCTGTCCGGTCGCCGCGATACGGTGTTCGACCTCGACCCGGAGGTCGCGTCGGAGCGGGTGTGGATCGGCGACGTTCGCCGAGCGTCCAACACGCTCGTCGAACGCGACAAGTCGGTCGTGCAGGTGATGAGCGAAGACGGACACGTCGAGCCGCATCCGGTGAGCTTGCGGCGTGAGGAGTCGGTGCTCTCGCAGCTCCGCGACGCGGATCGATACCCCGAGCTCGCGCAACTCCGGGAGATGTTCGCGGGCTGGCGCTTCTACCACTCGTTCCGCAGCGATCGAGACGCTCCGGCGCGCCACCCCAACACGCCGTGCCGCACGCCGGTGCTTGCGGACGACGGTCGGGATCTCTCGAACGCGATCGCCACCATCTTCGAGGATGGCGACGCGGATCGCTTCCGGAAGGCGATGGCCACCCTCTTCCCGAAGGGGACGTTCGGAGTCGGGCGACTCCCCGGTGGCGACTTGGGCTATCAGGTGACGATCCCCGACCTGAAGCGCCCGCTCGGCATGAGAGAGCTGTCCGACGGCGAGCTTCGATTCATCTGTCTCGTCGCGGCACTCCTCACTCCCGAGCCTCCACGACTCCTCGTCCTCAACGAGCCGGAGACCAGCCTCCATCCGAGACTGATCCCCGAGCTCGCGGAGTTGATCGCCCACGCGACCGAGCGAAGCCAGCTCATCGTCACCACCCACTCCCACGAGTTGGCGAACCGACTTCGGGAGCTGACCGGCGAGGAGCCGATTCCGCTCGCCCTCGAGAACGGCGAGACCCGAGTCGTCGGCGCTGGGCTGATCGGGCACCGTCGCGACTGAACGAGCTGCACACTCCACGCGACGGTCAGTGGACGCGGTTCGCCTTCACTGCCGCTTCGATCGCAGTGCGCAGCTGGCCCGGCTCTCGCTCTTCGAGATCGTAGCGGACGCGCAGCGCCGGTTTGTCGATGTCGAGGAGCCGCGTGAGATCCATCGGCGTGCCGACGAGCACGACGTCGCAGTCGGTCGCGTTGACCGTCTGCTGGAGTTCGTTCATCTGCGTCTGCCCGTAACCCATGGCAGGCAGCACGTCGGTCAGGTGCGAGTACTTCTCGAAGGTGCCGCGGATCGAGCCGACGGCGTGCGGACGCGGATCGACCATGGTCGCGGCACCGTACTTCTTCGCCGCGACGTGACCGGCACCGTAGCGCATGCCGCCGTGGGTCAGCGTCGGTCCATCCTCGATCACCAGGACGCGCTTCCCGCGTAGCGCCTCCCCGCCGTCGACGACGACCGGGGAGTTCGCCTGGACCACGGTTGCGCCAGGATTGACGCGAGCGACGTTGGCAAGCACCGTGGCAACTCCGTCGGCCGGCGCGGTGTCGACCTTGTTCACCACCACCACGTCCGCCATGCGAAGGTTGGTCTCGCCCGGGTAGTAGGCGAGCTCGTGTCCCGGGCGGTGCGGATCCACCAGCGTGATGAAGAGGTCCGGTCGGTAGAACGGCAGGTCGTTGTTGCCGCCGTCCCAGAGCACGACATCGACCTCCGCCTCGGCCGCCTTCAGGATCGCCGCGTAGTCGACGCCGGCGAAGACCAGATTGCCGACGGCGATGTGCGGCTCGTACTCCTCCCGCTCTTCGATCGTGCACTCGTGAATCTCGAGGTCTTCGTAGGTCGCGAGCCGCTGACAGATCTGCTTCGAGAGATCGCCGTACGGCATGGGGTGTCGGATCGCTGCGGTCCTGAGCCCCAAATCCTGCAAGATCTGCGCGACGTAGCGCGAGGTCTGGCTCTTCCCGCAGCCGGTCCGCACGGCGCAGACGGCGATCACCGGCTTGTCGCTCGCGAGCATGGTCGCGCGGTGACCGAGCGTGCAGAATTCCGCGCCCGCCGCGTTGACGATCGCTGCCTTGTGCATGACGTCATCGTAGGAGAGATCGGAGTAGGCGAGTGTGACGAGATCGATCCCCCGCTCCACGATCAGCTCGGGCAGATCATCCTCCGCGAGGATCGGGATGCCCTCGGGATAGCTGGGCCCCGAGAGCTCCGGTGGATAACGCCGCCCGTCGATCCCCGGAATCTGCGCCGCCGTGAACGCGACGACCTCGAACTCCGGACGGTCCCGCCAGTAGACGTTGAAGTCGTGGAAGTCGCGGCCGGCGGCTCCCATGATGATGACTTTGCGACGGATGCTCGGGGTCATGTTCAGTCCTTTGCGCTCGAGAGAGCCTCGAGGTGAGCGCCCGAACTTCGGGAGAACTCGGGCGCTCCCTCCCGCAAACGTCGACACTGAAGTGCCACAGTGCAGCGACAGTGCGACGGGACCGAACGGACGACCTCAGACACGCCGGAACGGTCCAACGCGAGTTTGCAGGTTCGGACGGCGGCGATCAACACCCGGATCATCGTCACCGACCCGGAAGACGGTGCCGG
This sequence comes from Planctomycetota bacterium, assembly GCA_020425835.1. The sequence continues at coordinate 6,711 of JAGQRC010000132.1, forward strand.
CGTGACTCGACGGCCGAGAAACGGGGGCCCCGTTCGGGGTCACGACTCGCGGGCTGACCCCCGCGATCGGGAATCCACGCCAGGGAGTCGGCACACCATGTGGTGTTCGTCGTGGAGGACGCCGTCGACCCGGAGGAAACCGGGTTCGGTACCGAACACCTCGAACCCGGCGCTCCGATACAGCTCCAGCGCTGCCCGATTCGTCGTGTTCACACCGAGTTGGACCTGCTCGACCCCGAGCTCGGTGGCGGCGTATCGGAGCGCCTGGCGAAGAAGCGCTCGGCCCACTCCCGACCTGCGCGCTTCCGGGATCACGTACATGCCCCAGACCACCGCCTTGTGCGCGAGCTTCTTCATCGCTTCGCGCTGCACCCCGACGACGCCCAGCAGGCGCTCACCGTCGAACCGACCGAACATCGCTCCGTCCGGATTGTCCTCGAGCCGCTCGGCGACGACGGTGAGCGGCGTTCCGGCTTCCTCTTCGGCGCTCGATGCGAACGCCGTCGGCCACTCCGAGAGACCGCGCAAGCGCACGGCCTGGAACTGCTCGGCATCGGCGGAAAGGAGTCGACGAACTGTCACGGTGCGCTCCGATCTCGAACTTCGAGTTCCGCGGAGGAATGGGAGAAGAGGGGCTGGAGGTCAAGACCCCTGCGGGCCCCTCGGCGAGTCAGGTCTCGCGTGTGGTCGGCGCGGCGCCGTCACCGCCGAAGGTCGTCCACCCGAATCGCGCGGATGGCGTGCAGCGCGCGGGAGCTTCGCTGCGCGCCGGGGATGATCAAGCGCGCGGGGGCGATGTCGTCGGGGAACGGGCCATCGGCTTCGGCGAAGGCGAGGAGGATCGTCGGCTCGGCCTTGTACGGGGCGATCTCCTCGAGGGTGAACGCGACCGTGTAGCCATCGCGCGCCTCGATCGCAACGGCGACCGCGAGCTCCGGGTGCTTCGCTTCGGCGTCGAGCATCGGTCCGGCGTGCTGGATCAGCGCGGCCAGCGGGAGCGCTCGCAGGCGGAAGGTCCGATCCTTGGCCCGGTGTTCGACGACGCGGATCTGGTCGGCGAAGGTCGACTCGATCCGCTCGGCGGTCCAGACATCGGGCTCGCGCACGTCGCCGGCGATGACGAACTCGTGCGGCGAGTCCGGCGGCAGCGGCATCGACGCGCAGCCACAGAGAATCACTGCCCACAGGCTCGCCGCCAGCGAGAGTTGCAAAGCGCGGATCGATCGTCGCATGGTTCCCCCCTTGCCTTCTTCC
>JAGQRC010000133.1 GCA_020425835.1 Planctomycetota bacterium
GAGCACCGTCAGCGTCGCCGCATTCGACGTCGCGCTCCCGACACTGTTGGAGACGACCACGTCGTAGGACCCCGCGTCTCCGCCGGTGACGGAGGCCAGCGAGTAGCTGGCCGACGTCGCGCCAGGGACCGGGGTGCCGTCGTGTCGCCACTGATAGGCGAGCGCGTCGCCCGTGGCGACAACCGTGAAACTTGCGGTCGCGCCGAGGCAGGTCTCCGTCGAGGTCGGCGAGCCGACGATCGCCGGGGGCGCGACGTACGTGGCGCTACAGGTCGCGGTCGTGCCGTCGACACCGCCGATCCCCGGAACGACGTCGTAGTCGTGGGGGCCGCTCGGAGGCGCCCCATCCGAGTAGCTCGTCGATGAGCCGGGGACCGTGACGAGGAAGACGGCGTCGCGATAGAGATCGATCGCGGAGTAGCTCTCCGAGGCGACCCAGGAGAGCGCAATCCCCGTCGCATCGGCCGCGCAACTCAGCAGGGTCACCGCGTCGGGCGTGACGTCGACACTGCAGGTCACGCCCGCCGCCGCTTCGGCGCCGTCGTAGGCGACCACCTCGTAGTCGTGCGGACCGCCGGTCGCCGCGATGTCGACGATCGACGTGTCGCCGCCCGGGAGGGTCGTCCACAGCGATCCGTCGCGGTGGACTTCGATGGACGTGTAGACGCCATCGTTGCTCCACGAGATCAGAACGTCCTCACCCGACTCCACACAGGACAGGGCGCTCACGGCGGGAACCGTGCTGCCCGCCCCGAGGCAGCTCAGGTAGGCCGCCATCAGATCGGCTCGAGTGCTCGCTCCATCGCTGAACCCTCCGAACTCGTGGCTCGCACCGATGGTCCGATACGTCGCGCTCTCGAAGTACACCGCCGTGTCGTACGAGGGAGCGGTGTTCGACTGGATCGTCCACGCACCGGCCAGTGGCGCGAGGTGGTCGATCCAGGCGTTCTCTCCGACGTAGTCGAGATCGATACCGGTCAGGTCGCACGTCGCGATGCCCGTTCCCGCCACCTGCGCGAGGTCTCCGGTGCCATCGGCGACTCCATCGATCGAGAAGAGTCCGTGGAGAGTCGTCGCCGTATCGAAGGCCCAGGTGTCGCCACCCTCGAGATAGAGCGTGCCCCCTCCGATGCCGTCGGTGAGGTAGGGCGCGAGCAGGTCCGACTCGGTGGAGGTCAGGACGTGATTCTCGGGGTAGATCCCGAGATTCACCCAGATTCGTTCGAAGCCGTTCAGGTCGCCGACCGAGCCGAGGCTGCTCGTGAGGAACGCCGACTTGCCGTTGGCCACGAGCGCATCGAAGAGTGCCTGCCCGCCGTCGACCGTGCCGCCGTTCCCGGTCGCGCTCCAGACGAGGTCGGTCAGCGCACCGATGAAGAAGAGACTACAGCTCGAGCTCAAACCGTGGGTCCCCGCTTCGACGCCATGGACCTCGTAGGTGTGCAGCCCTTGTGGAACCGCCGCGTCCGTGTGGCTCGTCGCGCTACCGCTCAGTGTCGCGATGTCGACGCCATCGCGTGCGATGATGATGGAGTCGTACGACTGCGGGTTGCTCCAGGTCAGGACCGCGTCTCCACCGGACGGTGAGCAGATCAGGTTGTCGACCATGGACGGCGCGCCGACGAGCGCCATGAGCGAAGCGAGGTTCAGGCGACCGTACCCCATGAAGTTGTCGAAGCCCGGCGTGTCCTCCGACGGTGGCCCCACCTCATCGTCGCTGGTGAGCCGCAAGTAGGTCCGCACCTCGGATGCGGTCAGCGAAGGATCCGCAGACAGCAGGAGCGCGACACAGCCCGCGGCGTTGGGACACGCGGACGACGTTCCGTTGAAGTTGGTGATGTAGTTCCCGGACGAGTAGCCGCCACTCCCCATGATGTCGGTGGTGTCGATCAGATCTTCACGCCGGGGGCCGCGACGTCGACGCCGTCGCCGTAGTTGCTCCCCCACCAGTTCTCGCCATCGCACGAGGAGGGGTTCTTGCGCTCATCGCAGGGGCTCGACGCGCCGACCGCGATCGCCTCCGGGTGCGCCGCCGGATAGCTCACTGCGCTGTTGCCGTTCCCGGACGAGAAGAGAACCGGAGCGCCCAATCCTCCGCGGCCGACGGTGGTCGCGTACTGAATCGCGCTCTGGATCGCGCTCGACGGCGCCCCACCGCCCCACGAGTTGGAGAGCACGTCCGCACCGTTGTCGGTCGCCCAGGTGATTCCGTCGGCACACCACGCGTTCTCGGTCCAGTAGTCTGCGTAGCCGATGCGAACCGAGAGGATGCCCGCCGTCCAGCAGACACCCGCGACCCCGATCGAGTTGTTCCCGATCGCGGCGGCGATCCCTGCACAGCTGGTGCCGTGTCCGTTCGTGGGGAGCGCGTTCCCCGCGACACCCTCGGGCCAGGGTTGGTCGGTCGAGTCGTGGCCCCCGACGACGTGGGCGGCGAGGTCCTCGTGATCCATGTCGACACCCTCGTCGATGACCGCGATCACGGTGCTCGCGGACCCGGTCTCGAAGTCCCACGCGTTCGTCGAGCTCATGTCCGCGCCGACGGTCCCTCCGGTCTGGCCGGTGTTCTGATGGTGCCACTGGTTCGCGAAGCGCGGATCGTTCGGCGTGGCACTCGGCCCTCGCTGGACGATGAAGTTGGGTTCCACGCGGGCGACGCCGTCGCGTAGCGCCAACTCTCGTGTTCGCGCGAACAACTGCCAGGCGGATTGTGGAACGCGGAGGTGGAAGGTCGTTCGCAGACCGGGAATCTCACCGATCCTCTCCGCACCGAGCTCTTCCTCCAGGTCGGCGACCCGCGTCGACTCGGCACCATCGAACGCGATCAGGAGCTCGGGCTTCGGGATCATGAGCGCGTCCCCGTACCGGAAGATCGGGGCCGCGAAGCGAACGCCGGGAATCGCGGAGAGCTGCTCGAAGATCTCCTCCTCGAAGCCGAGGTCGGTCGCGGTGCGAAGGAACCAGAGGTGCGCGTAGCCCTGGCGATCGGATGGCAGTGGCGCAGCGAACTCGGCGAAGCTCTCGGTGACTTCGTTCAGGAACGCGATCTCATCCTCGAGGTCGGGATCGAGGAGCACCGCCACGCGTCCGGAGTCGAGATCGAGAGGGACCCGAAGATCACCGAAGGGGTAGCTCCGCTCGATGCGAGTCGGATCGAAACCCGCCGACGATGCGTCCACGACACCGAGAACGACGAGCAACACGAGGATGCTGAGATGAACGAGCGCGCGCGGCGCCTTCGTGATCGACATGGAACCTCCGAGGAACACCGCTGCGCCAAGGGCGCGCTGAAACCTCAATCCGGCCGAGAGGAGTCTCCAATTGGACTCCCGAGCAACCGGCGCAACACGACGAGACGGGGGATCGGCGAGCCGAGCCGAAGTCCTGATCTTACTCCGTTGGCCTCCCGACAGGGCGGCCGAATTTCCCCCGGAGATTCGTCACCGACGCGTCTCCTGCGGGCTCTTGGCGAGAGGTCGGGGGATCGCGACTTGTGGGGATCGCGGCGGATGGCGAGACTCGAGGGCTCGTGCTCCGCCCAACCGCTCTTCGATGGATTTCGAGGCGATCGATGAAACGTCGTGGGATCGCGCTCCTCGCGCTGTTCGTGCTGATCTCGGCCGGTGGGTGCCGGTCCCGGGGAGCAGCGCGCTTCGAAGGTCCGCGCCCCACCGAGCATGCGCTCGACGAGGATGCGGAATCGCGCAACAAGGCGGAGCGACGCGCTTGGATGGAGTTCATCCACCGCACCGCGCCCGGCGTCGACTGGCGAGAGATCGAGCGAGCTCATGGCCTGGCGGAACAAGAACGGCGCAACGAGCTCGCGCTCGCGATCGGCCCGGCGTCGATCGGTCCGTCGAGCTGGGCGGAGATCGGCAGCCGCAATCAGGCGGGCCGGATGCACTGCGCGGTGATCGCTCCGGACGGACAGCACCTCTACGCCGGCTCCGCTCTGGGTGGCGTGTGGCGGGGCAGTCTCGACGGAACGGGCTGGATACCGCTCGGGGACAACCTCTACGGTGGCGCGCACGAGCTGCTCGTGGTGCCCGGCGCAACGCCGTCGGGCCCGGAGGTCGTCGTGGCCCTGCGCGACGACGGTGCGATCCGAGTGACGCGCGACGAAGGAGTGACGTGGGAGACGCCCGCGGGACTCGCGCTCTCCCGGACTCGGGGCGCGGCGATCCTGGCTGGGACGGAGCCGACGTTGTTGGTCTACGGACGTGGGTCCGGGGCGTACAACGGGTCGGCAGTCCTGTTCGCCTCGACGGATGCTGCGACATCGTTCTCACCGATCTGGCAAGCACCGGGAGACTGGCTCGGCTGGCTGTGGGTTCCGCGCGTGGGAGCGAGCGCTGCGACCGACATTTCCATCGTGCACGAGGGCGTGCTGTATCGATCCGTCGATGCGGGGAACTCGTTCTCGATGATCGCGACGATCGCCACCGGCACCGATCGCGGAGTGCTCGCGGGCTCCGAGGCGGGGGCGCCGACCATCTACGCCGCGCTCCACGACACCGCCGCGAACGAGTGGCGATTGCATCGATCGGACGACGGAGGCACGAGTTGGGTCGTCACGAACACCTTCACCGATTTCTGGGAGTCGCTGTCCGCATCGCCGTCGGACGCCGACCGCGTCGCTCGGGGCGGCGTGGAGGCGTACGTCTCCGACGACGGTGGCGCATCCTTCACCAAGGTCAACAGCTGGGGCGCCTACTACGCGCAACCCGCGACCCGGCTCCACGCCGACATCTCGGGCATTCACTGCTGGCCGAATCCCGCGGACCCGGGCGAGGATCTCTGGTACGTGGCGACCGACGGCGGGCTCTATGTCAGTGACGATGGCCTGGCCACCGTGCAGAACCTGTCTCTCGACGGCCTCGGCGTCGGCCAGTACTACTCGACCCTCTCGTCGTCGAACGACTGGGATCGGATTGCGGCCGGCTCCCAGGACCAGGGCTATCAGCACGGGGTTCGAGCCCCGTCGACGGGACCCGGTCCATCCACATCGTTCGATCAACTGATCAGTGGTGACTACGGTCACCTCTCGTCATCGGACGGGTCCCACGGTCTCGTCTACTCGACCTATCCCGGGTTCACGCTCGTCCACGCGGGGGAAACGGCGCCGCTGATCGTCGCTCTGATCGACTTCCCGCCCGCTTCGGTCCACGCCTGGCTTCCGCCCGTCGTCGCGGACCCTCAGGACGCCGAGACCTTCTTCTTCTGTGGGGAGTCGCTCTACCGGTTCGATCGGACCGGAGCGTCGAGTTGGTCGTGGTCGATCCACTCGTCGCAGGACTTCGCGGCCGGATCGGCCTCGTACCTCTCGGCCCTCGCTTTCGCGCCCAGCGATCCGAACCGCGCCTACGCGGCCAACGATGACGGCGCGCTCTTCCACAGCGAGGATCATGGCGTCACTTGGACCGCTTCGACGGGGATCGGTCCCGATCCGCACTACTTCTACGGGAACACGATCGCGGTGCATCCGACGAACGCCGACGAAGTGGTCGTCGGTGGGTCGGGCTACAGCGCACCCGGTGTGCGACGGTCGACCGATGGAGGCGTGACGTGGCAATCCATCACGAGTGGACTGCCCAACACCATGGTCTACGGTCTGGCCTACACGACGAACGGGAGCGGTGACCTCTACGCCGCGACCGAGGCGGGCGCGCACCGCTGGGACGCGACGACGGGGATCTGGGAGAACATCATGTCGAACCAGGCGCCGATCACGTTGTACTGGAGCGTCGAGTCGGTCGACGACGGTCAGACGATGCGGTTCGGCACGTACGGTCGAGGGATCTGGGACTACGAAGTGGTGGTTCCGGCGCATCGATTCCGACGCGGCGATGGCAACGCCGACACGGATCTCACCCTCGCCGACGCGGTCGTGCAACTCGGAGTGCTCTTCTCCGGGGACATGGTTCTCTGCCTCGACAGCTGCGACACGAACGATGATGGCAGTCTCGACCTCGCTGATCCGATCGCGCTGCTCCAGTACCTGTTCTCCCTCGGTGCCCCACCCGCTCCGCCGTTCCCGAGTTGTGGTATCGACGGCACCGTGGACACCGTCGGCTGCGACAGCGACGCCGGATGCCCGTGAAGTGAGACCGCGGTCCGGGCCCGCGACGCTCGGGAGACGGACCGCCGAGCGCCCACACCTCGCACCTCGCACGGTCGCGGACCTTCGGACTTCACGGATGAAGATCGAGACGCCGAGGTCAGGTCGGCGTCGAGCCGGCGGGGTCTCGAAGTCGAGAGCGTCTTCTCAGCTTCGCGAAGCGTGGAAGGGCCGAGTTCGGTTTCCGCGCGGGTGGACTGGATCGCGAGGTGCAGGCGTGATATCGATCGAGGCACTCGCGTCCTTCGCTCCCCCATGCCTCTCGGGAGGTCTCCGATGTCTCAGCCGTTCGATCCCCTCGAGTCGTTCGCCGACATGCGCCACGAGTTCGGCGAGCACGGCGGCGTCAACATGTCGATCGAGGCCAGCACCACGTTCACGGTGATGCAAGCGGAGATGATGCCCGCGATCTTCCAGGGACAGGCCGGTCCCGAGGGCGGGTGCTATCTCTACGGGCGACACTTCAACCCCACGGTCTACGTCCTCGGTCGCCAGATCGCCGCGTACGAGGGCGCGGAAGCGGGGTACTGCTCGGCGAGCGGGCTGAGCGCGATTTCGGCCGCGGTCCTCCAGTCGTGCAACTCCGGCGACCACGTCGTCTCGGCTCGAACGATCTACGGCGGAACGTTCGCCCTCTTCCACGACTATCTCCCGAAGAAGTGCGGCGTCGAGACGACCTTCGTGGATCCGATGGACCTCGGTGCGGTGGAAGCGGCGATGCGGGACGAGACGCGAGTCCTCTACGTGGAGACCATGTCCAACCCGACGTTGCGCGTCGTCGATCTCCCGCGACTCTCGGCACTCGCGAAGCGCAAGGGAGTGAAGCTGATCGTCGACAACACCTTCTGTCCGCTCGTGGTCTCTCCGATCCAGCACGGCGCCGATGTCGTGGTCCACAGCTTGACGAAGTTCATGAACGGGGCATCGGACATCGTCGCCGGCGCGATCTGTGGCTCCACCGCGTTCGTCCAGGAGTTGATGGATCTGCACGAAGGCTCGCTGATGCTGCTCGGACCGACCATGGATCCGCGGATCGCGTTCGAGATCAGCTCGCGTCTACCGCACCTCGGACTCCGCATGGCGGAGCATGGCAGGCGCGCGCTCGAGATGTCGAAGCGGCTACGCGAGCGCGGCATCGACGCGGTCTACCCGGGACTGCCGGATCACCCCGACCACGCGCTGCTCGACGAGTTGCGCAACGACGGCTACGGCTACGGTGGTGTCTTCACGATCGACGCCGGCACCCACGAACGAGCCAACGCATTGATGGAGACACTACAGAACAGGGATCGCTTCGGTTTCATGGCGGTCAGCCTCGGCTACTTCGACACCCTCATGTCCTGCCCCGCCGCATCGACCTCGAGCGAGCTCTCCGAGGAAGACCAGGCGGCGGCCCAGATCCCGCCCGGACTCGTCCGCATCTCGATCGGCTTCACCGGCACCCTCGAACAACGCTGGCGCCAACTCGACGACGCACTCGACCTCGTGGGACTCTGACAGTCACGTCCCAAGTCCACCGACGCCCAACGATTGCCGCGGCGACCTCCTCGCCCCAGCCCCCCGCCGTGGCCCGCGGCCCACGTCCCGCGTTCTCGGCGACGTTGTTCCTCCACGTTTCGCCGGGCACACCTCTCCCCCTTCGCCGCCTCGGACTCGAGATCGGCGACGCCGTTTCGTAGACGAGCGGACGCTCGGCCCGCAGCGCTTCGGATCCCAGATCCGTTGGTGCTCCTGGAGGAGCTCCTGGATCGCCTTCGAGGACTCGTGGAG
>JAGQRC010000134.1 GCA_020425835.1 Planctomycetota bacterium
CCGGGATGTCTCCGCGGAGATCGTCGGCCTCGAGAACCACCACCGATGACGCGCCGACCATCGTCTGACACAGGATGCGTCGACCGGTGCCGTCTCGGAGAACGAGCTCTCCCGGTCCTTCGGGCACGCGACCGGCGAAGGCGCCATCTTCGTCCCGCGCCAACGCCACGGTCACCGTTCGTTCTCCCGTGGTCTGAACGTAGGTCAGCGAACCCTCGACCGTCTTCGGCAGCACGCCCCGAATCTCACCGGTGTCCCAAGTCGCGGACCAGTCCTGAGCACCTTCCACCAGGTCCACGGACTCTCGAATCGTGATCCGCCTCCCCGATGCATCGGTGCCGGCGATGGCGAGTTGGTGGCGGCCGAGCCGAGGTGCGGAAGAGGTGAAGCTCCCGTCGGAGTCGAGCCGACTCGAGCCGTAGTACTGATCGAGGATCGCGTCGATCGGTGACTCCGGTCGCAGCTGGATCCGCCACGGTCCGGGTGCGGCACCATCGATCTGCACCCGTCCACGGAGCTCGAATCCGGGTTGATGGCGAAGGTCGAGGTCGAAGATCGTCGTCTCGCCCGAGCGAACCTCGCAGCTCCACGCCTCGTAGCGCGTCGCGTCATCGGGGAGCCCCGGACGACCCGATCCCATTCGACTCGTCAGGAGCGCGGGAAAGGTCTCACGCACGATCCAGGTGCCGGGGCTGAGCTGGGCGAAACGATACGAGCCGTCGGCACCGAGCTCGGTCGTTCGAATCTCACCGTCGCCGCAGGAGGCGGCGACGTATCGACCTGCCCGCATCCCTCCGGGAGGGAGCAACAACTCGCCCTCGATCGCGCCTCCCGGGCCGAGCTCCAGCTCGATCCACGCCTCACTCCGTTCGAGATCGCCGAGAGAGAACGGTGCCGACGACGTCGGTGCGAAGCTCGATCCCGCAACGCCGGACCCGGTGGCCCTCACCACGAACTCGGTCGACGGCCCGATCTGGTCATCGTCGAGATCGATGGCGAGCGTCGCTTCGCCGTTCCGATCGGTCCGATCGCGATCGGACGCATCATCGAAGCGCGTCGGAAAGCCGTTCACCTCGTAGAACTCGTCCGGGGAACGGAGGCGATGGAGTGTGACCGGAGCATCGCCGACCGCCGAGTCGCCCGACCGGACGCGCACGTGAACGCGCGGGTGCGGCGCCAGCACGACGGTGAGCTCCGAAGGGACCCGGCCCGGGAGGAACGGTCCGAGCTCGATGTCGCGGTACCGATCGGCCTGCACTTCCACGGCGGACTCGGTCACCGGCAAGCGGAGACGAAAGCGATGCGACGCGTCGAGCGGCTCGACATCCGCGGACCACGACGTGCGCCCCCCATGGGAGCTCGTGCGGAAGTAGACGAGGGCGTTGGGGCGTGCGGGGTTGCCGAGCGGGTCGACGAAGGTGAGGTCGATCGTCGCTCCGAGCTCGAGCCGAATCACGGTCGGCGGGCCCCCGGGGAACACTTCTTCGGCGCCGCCCCCGAGCGCTTGGTCGGCGTCGCGGGCCGAGGCGGTCAGGCTCCACGACTCCGGGCCGTCGACCTCGATCGAGAACGCCCCATCCCGATCGGTGTCGGTCGAGGTGATGCGATGCTCCGAGTACGCCTTCACCTGCGCCCTGGGCCACGGGTTGCCGTCCGGTCCGAGAACGACGCCGCGGAGCAGCGGTGAGTGCACCCGGGTCAGGATCACGATCTCGACATCGCGCATCGTGGGACCAGGTTCGACGACGACGCGGACCCGCTCGGACGACTCTCGCTCGGCATCGAAGGCGCGCAGCTCGACGTATCGTGCCGCGATCCGGTCGAACGTGAACCGACCCCCGGCTCCGCTGGTCGCCTCGAGCGCGGAGGTCCGCTCCGGGAGGAACAACCGAACCTCGGCTCCCGACACCGCCGAACCCGTTGCGTCGACCACGCGACCGGTGACCGAGGCGCCCCGTCGCAACACGGTGGTTCCGGCATCGATCCGTGCTCCGGGCTCCACCGCGACCGGGAGAACCTCGAGCGCGTAGCCTTCGGCGTCGACGATCGCCTCGTACGTGCCGTACCTCTGAAAGTGCGCCAACTCGAGGAGGTACTCGCCGTGGTCGTCGGTCCGGACCGACCGGAGCGGTTCCGGGAGCACGATCTCGGCGCCTCCGATCGGGCGGTCGTGATCATCGACGACGCGCCCCGTGACGCGAAGTCCCGACGATTCGACGGCGTCGTCGTCGTGCGATCCCGCCGTGGTCGCGCCGGGCGACACGGGATCGAGAGATGGCCCAGTACTGAGCGGAGAACGATCGCGAGTGCGCTCATCCGACATCGTCAGCCCGGCGTTCCGGGCCCCGTCGTTCGTCACGCGGTCGTCGACCGTTCCATCACTACTGTTCAACCCCCAACGCGCTGCGACGATGGCCAACACGGCGATCGACACCACGGCGGCGATCTTCTGCACGCTCATGATCACACTTCCGATTCCGATCCAGGAGGACACCTCGACCGTTCGCGCTCCCGCGGTCGCGGAAGCCGATGTCGAGATGGAGGATGGACGGAGACGGGCGAGCGGGAGAAGGGCGAGACCCCAGCACCGACGATCACCGAACTCGGAGTCGAGTCGGACCCGCAACTGATCGAGGCCGCGCTTGAGCCGTGTTCGGATCGTCGCCGCGGGAACCTCGAGGCGACGCGCGATCTCGGCGGAACTGAGCTCCTCGTAGTAGCGCAGCAGAACGGCGTCGCGTAGCGGCTCCGGGAGATCGAGCACCGCCTCGATGACCGAGCGCTGGAGCTCGAGCCGGACCGCGGACTCGTCCGCACCGACGGAGCCGGCGTCCTCCGGACGCGACGCCGTAGACTCGCGCCGTCGGCGTCTCTCCCGATCGCGGTGGGTCCGATAGGACAGACGGCGCACGACGGTGCTCAGCCACGATTGGGCGGCGACCTCTTGCGGAGGACTCTCGAGCGCCGCGGACCAGGCGGCCTGGACCACATCGTCGGCCGAGGCATCGTCCAGCACCAACGACCGCGCGAGCCCCCGCATCCAGGACTGGTGCTTCAGAAGGCTCTCGAAACTGCGGATCGGCGAGTCGGCCACGGAATCCTGCCTGTCGAGTCGGGACCTCGGAGGCTCACGAGCCTCCATCCATCGCTCGAACAGTGCCCACCGGCCATCCGAGTGTTTCGAGATCCGAGGAGAAAGTGAGCGGGGTGGCCGGCGTCGAGGTCGGCCCGGACATCGTCGCACGGAGCACCAGGATCCGGAACGGGGTTTCGCCGCCGGGGTCGGTCGACGACGAGGCCGACGCGGGACGGCCGCGAGATCGACCGACGGATCGGCACGACGGGCCGGGTGGGATTCCGGTTGACTCGCATCGTCGGTCGACGATTCTGTCCGGCACATCGTCGACCGTGGCATCGGACGCTTCGACGCTCTCGAAGCGAACCTCCTCCGGAGCTCGTCGCGTGGAAGGGCCGGACGTGAGACTCATTCGGATGGCGCGGATCGTCGTGGTTGCTGGAGTCGTCTTCGCGATGGGGCCGTTCGACCTCTCGGTGCCTCGAGCCGGCGCGCTCGATCGGACGGGGCGGTCACCGGGCCCGGTCGTCTCCAAGCGACTCGGACCCGCGCTGAAAGGGGTGGTCGAGCGACTCGATCCGGAGTCGGGCGGGTTCTACGGCTCGGTCCTCGTCGCGAAGAAGGGCGAGATCCTCCTGCTCGAGAGCTGTGGCCACTTCGACGAGGCCGGCGCGAAGAAGGAGCCGATTCCCGTCGATGCGCAGTGGGACTGGGCGAGCGTCTCCAAGCAGTTCACCGCGGCTGCGGTCCTGCGCTTGGAGCAGGACGGCAAGCTGTCGATCGAGGACTCCATCCGCAAGTACTTCCCCGAGCTCCCCGACTCCCATCAACCGATCACGCTGCATCATCTGCTGACGCACACGTCCGGACTCCATCAGACCGGGGCGAGTGGTGACCCGTTCGCCCGCGACCGCTACGTGGGTGGGGCGCTCGCGCAGATGGAGGTCACCGCGCCGCCGGGGGAGAAGTGGGAGTACAACAACCTCACCTATGGCGCGCTCGCCGCTGTCGTGGAGAAGGTGAGCCGCAAGACGTTCGAGGAGTATTGCCGCAAGGCGCTGTTCGCTCCCGCTCGCATGTCGGACACGACGTTCATCGGCCAGCGGGATCTCGACCTCGCTCGCGTCCCGAAGGACGATCGCGGCAAGGGTCAGCCGTTCGCGTACGGCACTCGGCTGACCTGGGGGTATCGCGGCGCCGGAGGCGTGGTCTCGACGACGATCGACATGCTCCGTTGGCACGTCGCGTTGACCGGGGAGAAGGTGCTCTCCGCGAAGTCGAAGGAGCGCTACTACGCGGTGGCGAAGGACGACTACGCCTGCGGCTGGTACGTGAAACAGGTGCCGGGTGAGACGTTCTATCAACACAGTGGACGTGTGGGCGAGAGCGTGTGCTACTTCCTGCGCGCCGAGAAGGCGGACATCGTCGTCGCCATCGTCTACGGCTACAACCCGGAGATCCATCCCGAGCAGACCGCCTACAAGCTCTATCGGATCGCCGCACGGTGACGTCAGCAAGCCTCGGAGCGCCGTGACGACCCATGGCAGCCGCATCGTGTGAAGTGTGCGGCGCACGCGTTCCCGGCCCGCGGACCGGAATCTGCGTTCCCCATCGTCGCCGGGATCGCGTAGTCTGGGCGCCAATCCCGAGAGGGCTCTTCGGGAGAGGTTCGGAGCGACGTCCGTTGGGAGTGAGCGCGGTCGGCAAGACATCGCTCGCTGGCGGTTCCGTGTCGTACTTTCGGGTCGATCTCCGTCTTTCGTTCTCGCTCGACCGATTCGCGGCTCGCGGTTCTCCGAATCCCTCGAGTGGTCGCGGTTCGATGGGCTCGACTCGAGACCGAGGCTCGGACGAGTGCGGGACGATGGTCGTCCCGGCGAAGTCCAGGAGAGAGTGGAGGACTCGTGGCTCGATTCGTGTGTGTGTCGTTCACGTTGTTCGCGCTGTGGCTCACCGGGTGGTCGTTCGCAGATGGTGATCGGAGGGCGGTCGACGGGCCGCAGCGACGAGGGGAGGCGGGACCGAATGTCTCGCCGAGCGTCGTCCCAGGAGACTACCTCGGACGTTGGTATCCGTACGAGATCCGACCTCCGTTCGATGCCGTCCCCGGCGTCGCGGATCATCCGACGATCGTCCACGCCGGGAACGCGCGCTTTCGTGTCGGGGACCCACCGGCGGTTCCCGATGAGCTCACGATCCGGCCCGGCGAAGCGAACGACTTCCCGGCCGGGTACTGGATCGTCCACTTCCGCGGCGGGGTCGACGACGAGGCCAGGGATCTCCTCGATTCGTTGACGGACGAGGTGCGCGGTCCCGACGGGCGCACCCTCGCTCGTTGGTATCTACCCAATCGCGCGCTGATCGCTTGGGTCGATGCCCCGGATACGCTCGCCGAGCTCCGCAACGATGATCGCGTCGACTGGGTCGGACGGTACGAGCCCGCGTACAAGCTCTCGCCGCGTATCGGCGAGATCGAGCTGACGAGCGCCGACCGCCTCGGGCGAAACGTGTATGTCCTGAACGTCGACCTGATCCCGGGGCACGAGGCCAGGGCGGTCGCGGCGGATCTCGAGGCGCTCGGCCTGCGGGTGCGCCGTGAGGTCTACCTCCCCGGACTCCAGACCTACGACGTCCACTACCTGATCGTGGAGGCGCGGGCCGCGCAGATCGTCGACATCGCCCACGTCGAAGGCGTGCGCTACATCCAGGAAACCGGCGACGGACCGGCGATCCACGACCTCTCGGGCGGTGGCAAGTTGCAGAACCGCACCCTGAGTGTCGACGATGGCACGAACAGCCCGATCGTCGACGCGAGCAGCTTCCCGCTCTGGCTCGTCCATGACCTCCAGGGACAAGGGCAGTTGATCGGCGTCGTCGACACTTCGATCGACTGGAACAACACCGGGACGACGGGCTGCGGCACCGGCTACCCCGACACGGCGATCGACAACTGGGGTTTCGCGCTGCCGAACCTCGCGCGCGTGATGCTCCCGTCCGTCGGTGCGGGCGGGGTGAACCTCAAGATCCCGCGCGGCGACGAGCTCGGTGGCGCGACGATGCAGGGGAGCAGCGCCGGCGAGCACGGTTGCGGGGTTGCCGGTGCGGCACTCGGGGATTTCTACGGGAACGACGACACGCGATGGTGGGAGCACGACGTCGACACCTGGGAGTCGTGGGCACCCTCCAACTTCTCGGGGCTCCTCGGTCCGGGGATCGCGCACGAGGCGCAGCTCTACTTCACTCCGGTGAACAACAGCTCGGGGCAGTTCCGGTGGGAGTTCGCCGGCGAGTTCGAGTCGAACATGGCGACGACCCTGAACAACATGAGGAACGCCGGGGTCTGTACGACGAATCACTCCGTCGGCCTCGCCGAGTCGAGCAACACCTACACGCAGACGACGGTGGTTCACGACACCGCAGCGTTCGATCACCCCGACATGCTCCAGTGCATGGCCGCAGGCAACAGTGGCGCCGTGTCGAACGCGCTCACCAGCCAAGCGGTTGCGAAGAACGGCCTCGCGGTCGGGGCCTCGGACGATGTCCTGCAGCCGGAGAATCGCGCGAGCTTCTCGAGCATCGGGCCCGCGTTCGATGGTCGGATCAAGCCCGATGTGATGGCGCCGGGCACCGATGACGCCGGGCGTTCCGGCGGCGTGCAGTCGCTGCTGATCCTGCCGCAGTCCAACGGCACCAGTAGCGCGTCGTGCGCCTATCAATGGACGGCGGGCACCAGCTTCGCGTCGCCGACGATGGCGGGCGCGGGGGCGCTCGTGCACCAGTACTTCGAGGAGGGGCGTTACGGCGGATCGCCGGCGATCCTCGATCCCTCGGCGGCGCTGATGAAGGCGATGCTCGTCAACGGGGGACATCGTCTCACCGGAGCGAACCTCGGGAACGGGCAGTACCCCAACTCCTACCAGGGCTGGGGAGAGACGAACCTCTCGGATGTGCTCGATCTTCCCGGAGGCGCGCGTCGGCTCGTCGCCCGCGACGTCGCGTCGAGTTCCGGGTTCACCGGACCGGCCTCACCGGCGCAGAGCCTCACCGTCAACGTGAACTCATCGAGCCAGCGACTTCGAGTGACGTTGGCCTGGACCGACGAGCCGGGGAGCACCGGGATCGGCAAGAAGCTGATCAACGACCTGCACCTCACGGTCACCTCGCCGTCGGGCGCGACCTACCGCGGGAACGTGATCAACGGAGCGACCGGGGAGAGCACGACGGGAGGCGCGGCCGACACCGACAACAACGTCGAGAACGTGATCTTGTCGTCGCCGCAGACGGGGACGTGGACGGTCTCGGTCAGCGCGGGGGATGGCAACTACTCGGTCGGTCAGGGCTACGGCCTGGTGATCACCGGTGACGTTTCCGAGGGCACCGGCCCCGCCGCGCCGGTCGCCGAGTTCACCGGGACCCCGACGAGCGGCACGACGCCGTTGACGGTGAGTTTCACCGATCTGTCGACCGGGTCGATCAGTGGTTGGTCGTGGAGCTTCGGCGATGGTGGCACCTCGACCGCTTCGAGCCCGTCGCACACCTACACGGTCGCCGGTACCTACACCGTCTCGTTGACGGTGAACGGCCCGGGCGGGAGCGACACGCGGACGCGCGTCTCCTACATCAGCGTCTCGGATCCAGTGGCCCCGCCCGTCGCGGAGTTCGTCGGGAGCCCGACGAGTGGCACCGCGCCGCTGACCGTCTCGTTCACCGATCAGTCGACCGGGTCGATCAGCAGTCGGTCGTGGAGCTTCGGAGATGGCGGAACGTCGACCGCGGCGAGCCCGTCGCAC
>JAGQRC010000135.1 GCA_020425835.1 Planctomycetota bacterium
ATCCCTTGGTTCGGCGTCTGTCAAAGAACGAGACTGGGCACGGGGAGCGATACGGTGTCACGCGGAGGCATGCACCGTCTCACGCAGAGGCATGAACAGTGTCACGCGGAGGCGTGATCCGCGGCTCGGCGCGGGCGGCGATTCCGCCACGGGCCGGACCGGTCATCACCGGAGTTCGAACTCGGCGCCCGTTTCTGTGATCGGACGCCCGGCGTGGTCGAATCAGGGGATTTCCGCTGCCAGGACCCAGGTGGCGGTAGGCTAACAGCCCGTCTCCGCGAGTTCAAAGGGGTAGCCGGTCGCTTTCCGGGCGACGGGTCCACCCTTGTCTCTTCGCCGACGTTGCGCTCTCCTGACGCCATGACCCCATCATCATCGCCTGAGCTGCCGGATCCGACGTCGCTCGTACGGTACGCGGAGATGGCGCTGGCCTGCGTCCATCGCGAGTACCCCTACGCGCTGATCCACCTCCTGCAGGCGGCGGAGGACCTCGCGTTGCCGCGGGACGCCACCCCGGCCTTTTCCGGGAGCTTCGACTGGCACTCCAGTGTCCACACCCATTGGACGTTGGTCCGGGTCGCTCGCCTCCTGAGCGATCACCCGATCGCCGCCCGCGCCCTCGCCGCCGTCGACCGGAGTCTCACCCCGGAGAACCTCGAGGCGGAGCGGCGCTTTCTCCTGCCGCGACCCGGCTTCGAGAGACCTTACGGGCTCGCTTGGCTCACGCTCCTGTGGGCGGAGACCCGGCAGCTCGCGGAGGCCGACCCGTCGAGGGCGGGCCGCTGGGCGATCGGCCTCGAGCCCCTCGGCGTGTTGGCCACCGACCGCCTCCTGGAGTGGTTCGAGAAGCTCTCTCATCCCGTGCGATCCGGCGAGCATTCGCAGACCGCGTTCGCGATGGGCCTCCTCCTCGACGCCGCGCCGCACCTGGCGCTGCGCGGACGGGAGCTGCGCGAACGGGTGGCGATCCACGCGCGCGACTTCTTCGAAGGAGACCGTGCGGCGCCGATGGGCTACGAGCCCTCGGGTCACGACTTCCTCTCCCCGACTCTGGCCGAGGCGGACGTGCTCGGACGAGTGATGTCGACCGCCGAGTTCTCCGACTGGCTGCGTCGGTTCCTTCCCGGACTCGATCAGGGTTCCGTCGGCGTCGAGCCAGTGGACGTTCCGGATCGGACCGACGGCAAGCTCGCCCATCTCGACGGACTGAACCTGAGTCGGGCGTGGATGCTCGCGCGGATCGCCCGTGCCCTCGACGCGGCCGATCCCCGACGCGGCGTGCTCGAGAGGTCGGCCGCCCAGCATCGCGATGTGGCGCTGGACGCGGTGGATGGTCGGCACTACGAGGGCGGGCACTGGCTCGGGAGCTTCGCGGTATACCTGCTCACCGATCGCGTGCCGAGCGGGAGCTGACCTACTCCGGCGCTTCGCGCCGTCGCAGGTCCCGGGACTTGACCTCGAACGGCTCGACCGCGGTCGCCCCTTCTTCCAGGCGTCGACGAGCCTGTGCGAGCACCATCCGCCACCGCTTGTGCGCGACGAACGCCCAACTGCTCGGATGGCGGAGGATCTGGTCCTCGAAGAAGGAGACGTAGTGTTGAGTCAGCTCCTGGAGGTCGGTGCTCAGCAGCGGCTCGCCGAAGTCGTGCTCGAGACGACCCTCGGTGTGATGCGCGTAGGCCGGCATCAGCGGAACGCCGGCGGCGATCGCCAAGCGCGGCGCCCAGGGGCTGAAGCCCAGCCGACCCCCGAAGATCTCCGCTTCGATGCGGTTCGGCTTGCGGTAGATGTTGTCGAGGACGGTGATCACGACCTGTGAGTTGCGCATCGCTTCGATCATGCGTCGCGACACGGCGAACGGGCTCTGGCCGCGGACGAAGACCGGACGGAGCCCCAGCCGCTCGAAGACTTCCTCGGAGATCTCCCGGCGCCAGTCGCTCTCGCCGTTCTTCCCGATCAGCAGCATCGGGAAACGGCGGGCGAAGGCGACGCTGCCGATCGACCCGGTGAAGTTGTGCGGCGCGGCCAGCATCAGGCCGCCGTGTCGTGCGAGAGCCGCCTCGATGTTCTCGATCGCGTCGGCACGGAGATGGATCGCATCGGTCGGCGAACTCGACCTCCCGAGGTAGGCCTCGTGCACGACGTTCCCCGTGAACTGGACCTCGTCGATGATGCCGCGATAGATCTGCGCGCCGTCGGTCGGATGGCCCCGGTGACGGCAGATCACCGCGAGATCGTCGCACGCGCGACGGATCGCGTTGAACGGCAAGTGCCCCGCGCCACGACCGAGCGTCGAGAGACCGAGGAGCGTCCCGCGGACGACGGGGCGCGGAACCCAACGGCTCGACCAGTAGAAGCCGTAGACCGCGGCATGCTTGAACCAGGTGGTTCGATAGGCCCGAGAGCGGTGCCGATCGCGGGCTTTGCCGCTGGAGCGCGCCTGCTTGAAGGGGTCGAACGGGCTGGGACGGCGTCGGTCGGTGGTCGCCTCGTCGAGGTCGTCGTCGACTCGAGGTGCGGAACGCGATGGAGATTCCGCGGTGGGCGTCGGGCTCGGCGTCGGTGGAATGGCGGGGGTCGGTGACTCCGGACGCACCGGTGGCCCGAGGGTGTCGCTGCCACGGTCGAGGACGCGCTCCGGGGCCGTGGGCTCGACGGGGGGTCCCGACGGAGGAAGGTCGTGGGGCCGTGCCGAACTGTCCATAGGCCCGGACGATAGCGGACGGCGGGTTCCGGGTGAAGCGATCCTCGGTCGCTCGGCGGATGACTCACTCGGCGCGCGCCTCGGGAACCTCGATGCATCCGCTCTGCGAAACGTCAGCGAGAGGGTCGACGCGCGTGGAGATACCAATCCCACAGCGGGGCGCTCTCGGGGTAATAGCCCCAGCCCGCTTCCTCCATCGACTCCCACGGATACTCGACCTTCTCGAGAACATCGATCTCGAGCCCCTCGGCGCCGGTCCACTCGCGCAACTCCTCGGGACGGACCTGTCGTTGGGGCTCGCCGGTGTCGTAGATCAGCAGGCTGTGCTCGCGGTCGATCTCTCCGAGCTCCATGGTGTCGCCACGACGGAGCGCGAGGTCGAACAGGTACTCGGTGGAGTCGAACGCGGGAACGACGAAGATCGCGGATCCCCCGGGCCGCACGCAGCGCGCGATCTCCGAGAAGATGCGTCGAGCGTCGTCGACGCCGCGGGGGCAGATCGAGTTGATCGAGAGCGCGAGGTCGACGCATCCGTGGAGTGGGCCGAGTTCGGAGAGATCGGCCAGAGTGAGGTGGAGCGATGGCGGTATCGCGTTGCGGGCCGATTTCGAGCGGTCGGCGTCGAGCCGTCGGGCGAGCGCCGGCAGCGCGGTCCGTACCGGCTTCGCTTTCCGCTTCCGCAGGTTTCGTTCGGCCACGTCGAGCATCCTCGGCGCGAAGTCCACGCCGGCGATGAACGGAGCGTGTCCGAGCAGGGGGAACAGGGAGTCGCCGGTCCCGCATCCGAAATCGACCGCCGCCCGGAAGGTCGGGTCCGGGTTTGCCTCCCACTCCTCCCACAGCGCCTTCAGGTCATCCTGGAGCCGGAACGACACCTCTGCCGCGAACGGCGTGATGGACTCCTCGTGATACTGCTCGGCGAGGGAATCCCACTCGGCGCTCTCCGATCGAAACGTCATCGACCGCGCCCCTCCCAACGTTCGACGGCTCGCCTCAGCTCGTCGGACTCCGCCCGCGCGCCGACGTCCGCCAGAATCGACCTACGGCGCGAAGGAGCGGCGCTCGGCCACGCGGCGATCTCGCCTCTCGTCCGGTAGCAACCCATGCAGAGCCCCGTCTCGGTGTCGAGCTCGCACAACCCGATGCAGGGCGAAGGCACGAACTCATCGTGCCCGGGGGAGCGAATGCCGTCGTTCTTCGCCGATCCGTCGCCGCCGAAGCCGTCGGGTCCACCGGCCTCCCGGGGATCCAGGCTCACGACGCACTCCCTCGTTCGCGGCGACTCCCTGTGACTTCGTCCTTCGCGGCGTCGGCATCCGACGCGGCCGCACCGCGGTCGGGTTCGGTGTCCAGCTCCTCGATGCGTCGCGCGATGACCCGCTTCCACTCCGGCGACTCGAGCGCTTCCTCGAGCTCCTCGAGGATCCCGCGCTCGTCTCCGGCTTGCGGGTCCCACTCGATCGTCGTCGAGATTCCCGAGAAGCCGCTCGCCTCGCGAACGGTGACGCGACTCAGGACGATGACATCCCCCGCCGCGATCGCGATGTCGTCGAGACCTTCGGGGAGGTCGCGGCGCCGGAACACGTAGTCGTACGAGTCCCAGTTGCTCCGGAACGTGCCTCGAGTGCTGAGCCGCACGGGACGGTAGTGGCCCGGAGGAACCGAGAACAGGAGGAGCCCGTCGTGGAGTTGTCCCGGAACCCGTTGTTCGACGCGATCGGTCTCGATGACGGAGCCGCTGGCGATGGGGTGGGCGATGGGCATGTCGAGGATGAGCTCCCGCTCGACCCGGACGTCGAGCACGAGGAGGCCTCGGTCGCCCGGGCTTCCATCGAGCTTCACCGGCGTCGAGCAGCCGAACCCGCAGAGCAGGACGAGCAGACCCATCCGGCGGATCCCGCCTCTGATCTTCGGCGTTCTCGGTGTTCCAGGGGTCATTTCACGGGGTTCCGAATCCGTCCGGTGTCCTTGGAGACCCGTCAGCCATGGTGGATGGGCTCAGGAGCGAGACTTCGATCACCGAGGGCAAGCGCGCGCTCGGCGGTGGCTTGTACCCGTCGCCCTCGCTTGACGCCGAGGGTCCAGATCGTATGCGACTCCGTAGTCCTCCGCCCCTCGCGCGACCACGGTGTGGACGCTCGGGATGCACGAGCATCCTGCCAGGTTCGACGACCGCATCCACCCATCGTAGGCTCATTTGGTGGGGATCGGGTCCTTCCCGATGCCGGTTCGACGAGCTTCCAGTCGCCGGTCGGTGCGATCGACCGGCTTCGAAGGTGGACGGATGAAGACGGCTCCTGGACGGAGACGCGAGCACCAACGTGGCCTGACCATGGTCGAGGTCCTCGCCGCGACCGTCGTGGTCACGCTGTTGGCCACGGGGGTGATCTCGAGCATCTCGATGGCGTACGTCGCGGACCGCTCGGCGCAGGACCTGATCACGAGTCAGAACGTCGCTCGGGAAGTGATGGAGAGCATCGAGGTCACGCCGTTCAGCGGTCTCCTCTCGCTCGACGGAGCACAGCTCAACGAGGGCGAGTTCACCGCGATCACCGGCGTGACCCTGATCTCCGTCGGGCTGATCCGGGTCGAGGTCCTGGTCACCCACAGTAGCAACCCGGAGATCGCGACGAGGGCGGTGACTCTGGTCTCCGACCGGGAGTGAGCGTCATGCCAAGCAGAGGGGGGACACAGTGCGACGACGACAGGCGCACGGATACACGTTGATCGAGGTGACGATCGCGCTCGCGATCGGAACCCTGATCTTCTTGACGATCGGAGCGCTGACGAAGGCCTCCGCCGACTCGATGGACTACCTGTCTCGCACTCATCGTGTCGACCGGGACCTGCGTCGCTCTCTGGACTGGATCTGCGAAGAGCTGAAGACCGCGTCGTTGGCCGGTATCGCCCTGGACCAGTCCGACGCCGACCACGATTCGATCGAGTATCAGACCGAACAGGGCGGCTCGTGGGGATACCCGAACAAGCTGGGGGTCTTCCAGCCCAACTGGTCCGCTCGGCTCGTGGTCAACGGTGCGGACCTGGTGCTCCAGCGGCTCAATCCCGGTGGAGCGCAGCAGTCCACGAAGATCCTCTGTCGCCACGTCGACGTCGCCTTCGACGACGGGACGTCGACGACCAAGGGCTTCGCGGTCGACATCAACGGTGAGCTCGTGACGTTGCAGTTGCGCGTCCACGAGAGGTTCGACGACGGGCGGGACTATCGGCGGACCGAGCGGACGTTGGTCCACGTCGTGAACGACTGAGGGGCGAGAAGTGGGAAGGACCGCGATACCAGTGGACGTTGTTGAACTCAAGACGGTTCGGCGGGAGAGCGAGCGGGGGACCGTCCTCGTCGCGTCGCTGATCGCATTCGTGATGGTCCTCGCGTTTGTCCTCGCGACCCTGTTGACGACGCAGGACAAGCTGCACATCGCCCGGGCCGGGGTGATGGACCTCAACGCGCGATACGTCGCGCAGGCCGGCTACGAGTGGCAGGTCCATCAGATCTGGACCGCTCGGAACCTCGCCAATCTCGGGTTGCCGTTCGAAGGCATCGACGCCCTCGACTCGAACGCCACCGAGGGCGTCGGGAGCTTCACGGAGGTCTTCAACGCCGAGCCGCTCCTCGCGTCGGACGGCACGGTCATCGGGGAGTTCGCGACCGCTCTCGACGTGCGCGACCGCGCCGATTCGACGGGCCGGGACATCGACATCACAGTGTTCGGCTACGTCCCGACGCGGGCTGCGTTCGACTCCGGGGACCCGAGCTCCAGTCGTGTCGAGGTGAGCGGGACGATCCGCGTCGAGTTCCAACCCGGCAGCGTGTTCGACTACTCCTACTTCATCAACCACTGGGGCTGGTTCTACGGGGACACCATCGTCTGCAACGGGAATGCGCGCGCGAACGGCCAATTCGACTTCGGCGGTCACCAGCCGTTCGTCAACGGGAGCCCGCGATACTCCGGAGCCAACGGCACCGATCTCGTCGGCTACATCGACGACAATGGCGACGGCCTGCAGGACGGCAACGACGGCGGCGTCTACGCCAGCTGGACCATCGTCAACGACTCCGCAGTGCGGGGGATGGGCGCCCAGTCGCAGAACCAGCACGAGTGGCAGCCCTACGTCCCCATGCCCAACCTCTCCGATCTCGGGGTCTACGAGACGCTCGCGGCGAGCGAGGGCGGGTCGATCACCGTCGGGGGCACGACGGTCGTCGATGGCGTGATGGGGGACGATCCCTCGGAGCCGCAGAACGTCTACCTCGAAGGAACGGCCGCGGACCCGATCGTCCTGAACGGACCGATCGTCGCCCGGGGCGACGTGATCATCAAAGGCTACGTCACCGGGCAGGGGACGATCTACTCCGGCCGCAACGTCTACATCGCCGACGACATCGTCTACGTCGATGGGCCGACGACATCGCGACCGGCCTCCAACGACCAGTCGACGGTCGAGGCCTGGCGGGCGGCGAACGCGGCCAAGGATGCTCTCGGGCTGTTCGCACGCGAGCACGTCGTGATCGGCGACTACACCGACTCGTCCTGGCAGTCCTACGTCAGCAGCTGGCTCAACAACTCGCTCAACGAGAGCGAGGAGGACGCGGGCGCGGACGGGATCCAGAACACTCGGAACGGACCGGATGGGATCTACGGAACTGCGGACGACGATGTTCTCGAGGGCGACGGGGTGTGGACCGTCGATGTCTACACCTCGGAGGATACCGCGCTCGGACTGATCCCTTCCGGGAAGTCGGTCGGAGATCCGATCCCCGGAACCGGCGAGGACATCGATGGCGACGGCGTGTACGACGCTCGCACGGCGATGTCCGAGTTCAACCTCAGTGCGACGCTCGATCCGAGCAATTGGGCCGGGCTGTCGACCAGCTACGGCAGCTATCACGATGTATCGTCGATCTACTTCGAGAGGAGCGATGGGAACCTCTACACGAACCACTTCCTCGCCGCGCTGATGCTGGCGTGGAACGGATCGACCTGGACCGACATCCAGATGAACGGATCGATCGTCAGCCGGAACGAGTCCCTGGTCTACGGCGCGAACTGGATCTACATGAACCACGACGAGCGACTCTCCGGCGGAGATGGCGCGTCGAACTTCGGCCTCTATCTGCCGATGACGTGGAGCGAGATCGAGGACACCGCATGGACCGTCGGGGCGGAGACGTCCGGTGGCATGTCGGCCTACACGGGAATCTGAGCCTAGCAGTCCGT